>NZ_JCBCUW010000045.1:0-45260 GCF_059862525.1 Pseudomonas sp. MF08875 | reverse complement strand
CAGCTCACGCCATAGGAGTGTCTCCATCATTTCAACCTCGCAAACAAGCAAGGCGCGATGGTAACGACGCCGATTCCGGCTAGAAATCAGACTAAACGGACGCGATAAGTGGGAATCGGCCTACGACGATAAAGACCCTTGAGGGGATAGCGGCAGGCGAGGCCGCATGGGGGCACCCATCGCGGGCAGAGCCCGCTCCCACAGAGGCCGCTCACACCTGGCTAAGCTAGGGGGTTTCAGCGCACTACGCCCTCTTCGATCAGCAGTTTGAGGATGGCCTGTGCGCCTTCCTGAGGGCTGAGGTTTTTCAGGAGTTGGCCACCGCCGCCGCTGGCTTTGGCGGTGGCGGCCTTCATGCGGTCGGCGCCGCTTTTGGCTTTGATGACTTTCAGGCGCTTGGGCCGCGGTTTGGCCGGTTGCAGGGTGGCGCTGGCGAGCAGTGCGTCGGCCGTTAACGGCACTGCCTCGGTGGCTAGCAGGCCCCGGCGCGCCGGGCCGTAGGCGCTTTGCCGGGGTTTGGGCGCGGCGTTATCAACGGTGGCGAGGAGCGGCAGCTTGACCTTCAAGCGCCGCCGCTGGCCCCGGGGCAAGGCTTGCAGCACCAGGGCTGCGCCGCCTTCGATGGATTCGACCTCGGCCAGCCCCACCACCAGCGGCCAGCCCAGGCTTTCGGCGAGCAAAAAGGGCAGCATGCCCGAGCCCTCGCCGGTTTCGGCCTGGCTGCCGGTGAGCACCACTTGGGCGCCGGCGCCGCGCAGGTAGTCGGCCAGGGCCGGCAAGGCGTCGCTGCCCGGGGTTTGTTCCAGCACATGCAGTTGCGCCAGGCCCATGCCCAGGTAGGCGCGCAGGGCCGGTTCGGCGGCGTCGCCGGCGTGCAACACCTGCAAGTTATCCCCAGCCAGTTGCAGGCCCAGCTCCACGGCCCGTGCATCCTGCTCGGCGCGCTGGGGCCGGCCGGAGGTCGGGTGGGCGCCGATGGACACCAGGCTAATCACGTGTGTACTCATTGCCTTCGTCCTCGGGTTAGGCCGCATCGCGCCGGGTTTCATTGCGGTAAGCGGCGACCGCTTCAATCAGGGCGGTGAGCAGCGCTGCGCTCTCGCCAATCACCGACAGGTCGGCGCGTTTAATCATGTCGCAGCCGGGGTCGAGGTTGATCGCCACCACCTTGTCGCAGGCAGCGATGCCTTGCAGGTGCTGGATCGCGCCGCTGATCCCCACCGCCACATACACCCGTGCGGTGACCCAGGTGCCGGACGCGCCGACCTGGCGATCGCGGGCCATGAAGCCGTCGTCCACAGCCACCCGCGAAGCGCCTTCGGTGGCCCCCAGCGCGGCGGCAGCCTGATGGAACAGCGCCCAGTCCTTGACCCCGTTGCCGCCGGAAAAAATGAACTCGGCCTCGGCCATGGGAATCGCCGCCGGGTCCACGGCCACCGCGCCCAGGTCTTCGATGCGCGAGAGGCTGCGCGCCACGGCTGTGGATAACTCCACGGGCAACGCTTCGTGGCGGCTTTCGCTGACCGGTTCGGCGCATTCGGCGCCGGCCAAAATCACCCGCGCCAGCGGCCGGGCGAGGTCTTGCAAACCCGCGCCGGCGCGGCCGATGCAGGCCTCGTCCTTAACCTGCCACACCCGTGTGGCCGGGCGTTCGCCCAGGGCAGCGGCAAAGCGCCGGCCCAGTTCGCCGCCACCGCTGCGGCTGTCGGGCAGCAGCCAATGGCGTGGCGCGAATTGGTTATCCACAGCCCGCAGACCCTGCACCCGTTGCTCCGGTGCATAACCGCTGAACTGCTCGCCGTCGAGCTGCAACAGGCGATCCACTCCCGCCGTGGCGAAGGTGTTTTCCTTGTGCTCGCCGAACACCAGCGCCAGCACCGCGCCGTCCGTACCGGCCAGTTGCCGGGCCAGGCCCAGCAGGTCGCGGTCGTGGCTGCTCAAGCGGCCGCCGACCATGTCCGGCACCACGGCGATGTAAAACGCCGGTTGCGCCACCCGGTGCAGCGGCAATTGCACCTGCACCGCCGCCGTGCGCTTGGCCGTACCGCCCTGCTGGGCGCCGCTGCGGTCGATGCGCTTGACGCCGTTGGGGCCGATAAAACCGATGCCGTGGGGGTTCTTGCGCAGCACGCCGTTGGGCCCCATCCAGCTGTGTTGCGCCGGTTGCAGGGCCGCGTGCAGCGGGTGCAAGCGGTTGCGGGCAATCCACTCGGCGTGAGGGTCGCGGCGGATGATGTCGCTCATCAGTGCACCTCCATGGGTTCGCGGCGGGCCGCAGCCGGGTTCGGCGCGGCGTCTTCGAGCAGGGCCTCGGCCACCAGCTCGGCGATGTCCTTGATGGCTGGGCGCGGTTCGACCACCCCTTCAAGCATCGCCGTGCATTGCGGGCAGCCCACTGCCACCAGCTCGGCGCCGGTTTCGCGGATGTCGTCCATGCGCATATCGGGGATGCGCTGCTTGCCTGGGATATCGGTGATCGGCGCGCCGCCACCGCCGCCGCAGCAGCGCGAGCGAAACCCCGCGCGCTGCATCTCCTGGACCTCGATGCCCAGGGCGCGCAGCACTTGGCGCGGTGCTTCGTATTCGCCGTTGTAGCGGCCCAGGTAGCACGGGTCGTGGTAAGTCACGCTGGCGCCTTTGTGCCGGCCCAGGTTGAGGCTGCCCGCCGCGATCAACTCGGCCATGTAGGTGCTGTGGTGCTGCACCCGGTAGTTGCCGTCGAAGGCGCCGTACTCGTTTTTCAGCACGTGGAAACTGTGGGGGTCGCAGGTGACGATACGGTTGAAGCGGTATTGGGCCAGGGTCTGGATATTGCGCCGGGCCAGCCGTTGGAAGGTCGCCTCATCGCCCAGGCGCCGGGCCACGTCGCCGCTGTCGCGCTCCTCCAGGCCGAGCACGGCGAAGTCCACGCCGGCAGCCTTGAGCACTTTGACGAAGGCGCGCAGGGTGCGCTGGTTGCGCATGTCGAAGGCGCCGTCGCCAACCCAGAACAACACGTCGCAGGCCTGCTTGTCGTTGAGCAGGTTGAGGTTCAGGTCCGCCGCCCAGTTCATCCGCCCGCCGGGGGCGAAGCCGCCGGGGTTGTCGGTGGCGATCAGGTTTTCCAGCACTTCGGCGCCCTTGTTCGGCGTAGCGCCCTTTTCCAGGGTCAGGTGGCGGCGCATATCGACGATAGCGTCTACGTGCTCGATCATCATCGGGCACTCTTCCACGCAAGCGCGGCACGTGGTGCATGACCATAGCGTTTCGGCGTCCACCAGGCCGTTGACGATAGGCTGGTGCGGGTTGCCGCCGTGTTCACCAATAGCTTTGCCCGGGTAGGGGCTGCCGGCGAACTTGGCATCGGTGCCGCCGGCCAGGCCAACCACCATGTCCTGGATGAGTTTTTTCGGGTTCAGCGGCTGGCCCGCGGCAAACGCCGGGCACGCCGCTTCGCAGCGGCCGCACTGCACGCAGGCGTCAAAACCCAGCAGTTGGTTCCAGGTGAAATCCTTGGGTTTTTCCACCCCCAGGGGCGCCGCCAGGTCGTTCAAGTCCAGGGGTTTGAGGCCCGTGGAGCGCCCGCCGCCGAAACGCTCGGCGCGTCGGTGCCAGGCCAGGTGCAGGGCGCCGGCGAAGGCGTGTTTCATCGGCCCGCCCCAGGTCATGCCAAAGAACATCTCCGCCACGCCCCACAGCACGCCCAGGCCCAGCAACACCACCAGCACCCAGCCGCCGAAGTTCGCCGGCAACACGCCGGCCACCGGCAGGGTCAGTAAAAAGAAACTCACGGCAAACGCCATCAGGCTTTTCGGCAAGCGCATCCACGGGCCTTTGGACAGCCGCGCGGGCGGGTTGCGCCGGCGCAGGTAAACGAAGATCGCGCCCACGAACATCAGCCCGCAGGCCGCCAGCAAGGCGTAGCCGAGCACGCGGCTGTGCAGGCCGAAACCGTGCACCACAATCGCCAGCAACGCCGACAGCACAAAGCCCAGTGCGGTGGCGACGTGGGTGTTGGCGATGTACTTGTCGCGGGCCACCACATGGTGCAAATCGACCATGTAGCGCTTGGGCATGGCCAGCAGGCCGCCAAGCAGGTCGACCTTCGAGGCCCGGCCCCGGCGCCACAGGTTCATCCGCCGCAAAGCGCCGAGGACCGCGAGGCCCAAGGCAGTGAACAGCAGGAGGGGAAGAAGGGTGTTCAGCATGGGGGTAGCCTCTGAGTGGCAAGCTTCAAGCTGCAAGCGACAAGCCAGAGCCGGTCATTCGGTGCTCTTGCTTGCCGCTTGTCGCTTGTCGCTAACAACCGCTCTTAAAAGTCTTTGCACAGGCGCAAGGCGTCGTAGATGGCGGCATGGGTGTTGCGCTGGGCGACACAGTCGCCAATGCGGAACAACAAGTACCCATCACCCGCCTCGCTCAGGCACGGCTGCGGCTTGATGGCGAACAGGGCTTCGACGTCGATCTGGCCCTTGTTGCGCGAGCCTTGCTTGAGGCCGTAGTACAGGGCCTCGTCGGGGCGCACGCCGTTTTCCACTACCACTTGGTCCACCACCCGCTCCTCCTTGGCGCCGGTGTATTCGTTCTCCAGCACGGCGATCAACTTGTCGCCTTCGCGGTAGACCTTCTCCAGCATCATGTCGCCGGTCATGACCACCTCCTTGGGGTACATGCTGCGGTAGTAGGTGGGGAAGGACGTGCCGCCAATCGCCACGCCGGGCTTGATGTCGTCGGTGACGATTTCCACCTGACTGCCCTTGTCGGCGAGAAAGTCGGCCACCGACATGCCGGTGAACTCGCAAATGGTGTCGTAGACCAGCACGTTCTTGCCTGGCGCGACCTTGCCGTCGAGCACGTCCCAACTGCTGACCACCAGGCCTTCGGCAGCGCCCCAATGTTCGTTCTGCTCAAGGTTGGGGTGCCCGCCCACGGCGAGCACGACGATGTCGGGGCGCAGGTCGAGGATGGTCGCCGTGTCGGCGGCCACGCCCAGGCGCAGGTCAACTTTCAGCCGCGCCAGCTCCAGTTGGTACCAACGGGTGATGCCAGCGATCTGGTCGCGCTGCGGCGCCTTGGACGCCGTGGTGATCTGCCCGCCGATAAATTCCTTCTTCTCCAGTAAGGTCACCTGATGGCCCCGTTCGGCGGCCACGCGGGCGGCTTCCATCCCGGCCGGGCCGGCACCGACCACCACCACGGTGCGTTTCACCCCGGTGGTTTTTTCGATGATGTGGGGCACGCCCATGTATTCGCGCGAGGTGGCGGCGTTCTGGATGCACAGCACGTCCAGGCCCTGGTACTGGCGGTCGATGCAGTAGTTGGCGCCCACGCACTGCTTGATCTGGTCGATCTGGCCCATCTTGATCTTGGCGATCAGGTGCGGGTCGGCGATGTGGGCGCGGGTCATGCCGACCATGTCCACATAGCCACCTTCGAGGATGCGCGTGGCCTGGTTCGGGTCTTTGATGTTCTGCGCGTGCAGCACCGGCACCTTGACCACTTCCTTGATGCCGGCGGCCAGGTGCAGGAACGGCTCCGGCGGGTAGCTCATGTTGGGGATGACGTTGGCCAGGGTGTTGTGGGTGTCGCAACCCGAGCCGACGACGCCGATGAAGTCGAGCATGCCGGTGTCGTCGTAATACTTGGCGATCTGCTTCATGTCCTCGTGGCTCAGGCCATCGGGGTGGAACTCGTCGCCGCACAGGCGGATGCCCACGCAAAAGTCCGGGCCGACTTCGGCGCGCACGGCCTTGAGCACTTCCACGCCGAACTTCATCCGGCCCTCGAAGCTGCCGCCCCATTCGTCGGTGCGCTTGTTGACCCGTGGGCTCCAGAACTGGTCGATCATGTGCTGGTGCACCGCCGACAGTTCGACGCCGTCCAGGCCCCCGGCCTTGGCCCGGCGCGCGGCCTGGGCGTAGTTGCCGATCACCCGCCAGATTTCTTCCGGTTCGATGGTCTTGCAGGTGGCGCGGTGCACCGGCTCACGCACGCCGGAGGGCGACATCAGGGTCGGCCAGTTGAAGCCGTCCCAGCGCGAGCGACGGCCCATGTGGGTTATCTGGATCATGATCTTGGCGCCATGCTTGTGCATGGCATCGGCCAGGTTCTGGAAGTGCGGGATGATGCGGTCGGTGGCCAGGTTGACCGAGCTCCACCATTCCTGCGGGCTGTCGATGGCCACCACCGAGGAGCCACCGCAAATCGCCAGGCCGATGCCGCCCTTGGCCTTTTCTTCGTAGTACTTGACGTAGCGGTCGGTGGTCATGCCGCCGTCGGTGGCGTACACCTCGGCGTGGGCGGTGCTGAGCACGCGGTTGCGGATGGTCAGTTTGCCGATCTGGATCGGCGCGAACATTGCTTCAAAAGCCATGGCAGGGTCCTCGGCTTACAACGGCTTGACGGTGAACAAGCCGTCTTCGTGGCCCTCTTCGGAGCCTCCGTAAACTTGTTCGGCGACGGTGCGCAGGGGGCTGCCGCGCGCGGCCAGAATCTGGTCCATGGCCCCGGCAAACCAACCGGTGAACATGTAGTCCACCTTGCGCCCGACCTTGCCGTACACATAGACGAACGCCGAGTGTTCGAGCTTGACGCTGGCGGTGCCTTTATCGAGGTCGATAGCCTGGATCTTGAACAGGCCCCAGCCGCGCTGCGACAAGCGCTTCATGTAGTGCTCGAACACCGCCACCCCTTCCAGGCCATGGCACTGGGCCTCTTTCTCGCACCAATGCCAGGCGGATTTGTAGCCGGCCTTATAGAGGATTTCGGCGTAGGCCTCGGCACCCAGGACTTCTTCGATGCCCATGTGGTTATTGACGAAAAAGTGCCGTGGTACGTAAAGCATCGGCAGGGCGTCGGAGGTCCAGACACCGGTTTCACTGTCGACTTCGATGGGCAGTTGCGGGGCGATCTTGGCCATGGAAACTTAACTCCAAAAAATTCTGTAGATGACCCACCGCGCGGGTTGCGGCGGGAAAAGACTCAGCGGATCGGTGGCCTATTCGCCCCAGATGTCCTTCAGGACATTGACCCAGTTCTCGCCCATGATCTTGCGCACCACACGTTCGGGGTGGCCGCGCTTGAGCAGGGTTTCGGTGAGGTTGGGGAACTCGCCCACGGTGCGGATGCCCAGGGGGTTGATGATCTTGCCGAAACTGGTCAGGCGTCGGGCGTAGCCCTTGTCGTGGGTCAGGTACTCGAAGAAGTCCTGGCCGTGACCCTGGGTGAAGTCGGTGCCGATGCCGATGGAATCCTCGCCGACGATGTTCATGGTGTATTCGATCGCTTCGGCGTAGTCATCGATGGTCGAATCGATGCCCTTGGCCAGGAAGGGCGCAAACATGGTCACGCCGACAAAACCGCCGTGGTCGGCGATGAACCTCAGTTCTTCATCGGACTTGTTGCGCGGGTGCGCCTTGAGCCCCGAGGGCAGGCAGTGGGAATAGCAGACCGGTTTCTTCGATTCGAGGATGACCTCTTCGCTGGTCTTGGAGCCGACGTGGGACAGGTCGCACATCACCCCCACGCGGTTCATCTCGGCGACGATCTCGCGACCAAAGCCCGACAGCCCGCCATCGCGCTCGTAGCAACCGGTGCCCACCAGGTTCTGGGTGTTGTAGCACATCTGCACAATGCCCACGCCCAACTGCTTGAACAGCTCGACGTAGCCGATCTGGTCCTCGTAGGCATGGGCATTCTGAAAGCCGAAGAAGATCCCGGTTTTGCCCTGCTCCTTGGCGCGGCGGATGTCGGCGGTGGTCTTGACCTGGAGCACCAGGTCGCTGTTCTCGCGGATCAGTTTCTGGCTGGCGGCAATGTTATTGGCCGTGGCCTGGAAGCCCTCCCAGACCGACACCGTGCAGTTGGCGGCGGTCAGGCCGCCCTTGCGCATGTCTTCAAACAGCTCACGGTTCCACTTGGCAATAATCAGCCCGTCGATAACGATGCTGTCGGCGTGCAGTTCGGCTGGGCTCATCAGGCTGTCCCCTTTTGGCGATCCATGCGCCGAATCGTCTGCCGGCGCTTTGGGGCCAGCATATGCCTGAGGGCCGTGATGGCCGGGTGCAAAAACGACAGCGCAATTGCCGAAAGCGTCAATCGCCGGCAATGCTCGACCACCGCCTGCGAGCCCCCATCTATCCAAGCCCCGGCGCTTGCGCCAGAATTCGCGCCATCACTGGATCTGGGGCAGCGCAATGAAAATGATTCTCCTGGCTTTGGCACTGGTTGCCGGCACCGTGCACGCGGCCGAAGAAGGCGGCGACACCCCGTGCGACGCGGTCGAAAACGACCAGCAGACCCTCGAATGCGCAACCTTCAACAAAACCACCGCCGAGCAATTGCTCAGCGAAAACCTGCAAGGCCTGACCGAACGCCTGGGCGCCCTCTACGGCAACAACAGCGCGCAACTGATGGACATCACCGGCAAACTCCAGGCCGCCCAGGCCCTGTGGCAAAAACAGCGCGACGCCGACTGCGCCGTCGAAACCTTCCCCGCCAAACCCGGCAGCAAGGCCTACACCATCGCCCACAACGACTGCCTGGCGCGCATGAGCGACGAGCGGTCAGAGTTTTTGGAGTCGATTGGGCAGCAGTAAAGACAACCCATGAGCAACTATTCGTTCCCCCACGAAGTGGTCAGCCGCATCGTCGATGGCGCCACGCCGATCCGTGCCTGGCGCGAGCATTTGAACCTGACCCAGGACGAAGTGGCCCAGCGCCTGGGGATTTCCCAACCGGCTTTTGCCCAGCAGGAAGCGGTGGCCAAGCCCCGGCGCGCCACCCGCGAGAAAATTGCCGCTGCGTTCGGCATCAACGCCGTGCAGTTGGAGCTGTAAGCTGCACGCCCTCTCTTCTTTCCAGGATCGCCATGAATATCTGCGGTATCGAAATCAAAGGCAGCGAAGCGATCTTCGCCGTTGCCCGCCAAGACGGCCAGGCGTTGGGGCACGTGGCCTTGGCCACCAAGAAAATCGCCCTGCAAGACGATGACGACGCGGCCAACGTCAAGGCCTTCGCCCGTGAGGTGGCCGCGTTTGTACGCGACAACGCCATCGAACGCATCGCCATCAAGAAGCGCAGTAAGAAGGGTGAGTTCGCGGGCGGGCCGACCACTTTCAAGATCGAGGGCGTGTTCCAGTTGCTCGACGGCTGCGAGGTGACCCTGCTCTCGCCCCAGACCCTCAGCGCACAAAGCAAAAAACACAACGTCGAGCTGCCGGCGACGCTGAACAAGTATCAGCACGAGGCGTACAAGGCAGCCTGTGCGGCGCTGCTGAAAAAATAATCACCCCCCACCCTCACGGTGGGAGCGAGCCTGCTCGCGGTAGCAGCACCACAGTCACCATGGGCAGTGGCTCTACTGCCGCTATCGCAAGCAGGCTGGCGCCTACAGGTCAGTTCTTCTCCCGCCCCTCCTCCACGCCGCGCCGATCTTCCCGCGGGCATTTGGCGAAGCGTGCCCGGTAGCTGCGGGTGAAGTACGACGGTGATTCGAAGCCGCAGGCAATGCTCACTTGCAGCACGCTCAGGCCGGTCTGGCGCAGCAGTTGCCGGGCCTTGTCCAGGCGCAGGCCCAGGTAGAAATGGCTTGGCGTGTCGCCCAGGTGCAGGCGAAACAGGCGTTCGAGTTGGCGCCGGGTGACCTTGATGGCGTCGGCCAATTGCAGGGTGGTCAGCGGCGGTTCGCTGTGGCGCTCCATCTCGCCGATCACTTGGGCCAGCTTTGTGTTGTTGATCCCGTAGCGCGCGGCGACCTGCATGCGCTGGTGGTCCTGGCGCGGGCGGATGCGGCCCAGCACAAACTGCTCGCTGACCTGCACCGCCAGCTCCGCGCCATGGGCCTGGGCGATCAGGTCGAGCATCAAATCGATGGAGGCCGTGCCGCCGGCCGAGGTGATGCGGCGCCGGTCGATCTCGAACAGCTCCTGGGTCACCCGCAGCTGTGGATAAGTCTCCTTGAACGCCTCGATGGCTTCCCAGTGCAGGGTCACGCGGTGGCCGTCGAGCAGGCCGGCATCGGCCAGGATCACGCTGCCGGTGTCGATGCCGCCCAGGGTCACGCCCTCCAGGTCGAGGCGGCGCAGCCAGTGGCCCAGGGCTGGCGTGGCGTGGGCGAGGGGCTCGAAACCGGCCACCACCAGCAGCGTTGCGCCTTTGCCCAAAACCTCAAGCCCCGCGTCGGCATTGACCGACATGCCGTTGCTGGCCAATACCGGGCCGCCATCGCTGCTCAACACCTGCCAGCGGTACAACTCGCCGCGAAAGCGGTTGGCCACCCGCAACGGTTCGAGGGCCGAGATAAAGCCCAGGGCCGAGAACCCCGGCATCAGCAAGAAGTGGAAATCCTGGGTCATGGCACCTGCTCGGGTCGCGGCTAGCCTGTGCAGGTTGATACGCCAGTTGCGCCGCAGTGACAACCGCCAGGTCGCTCCAGTGCAAGAGCCGGTCGCCCCTGTGCGCTTTGCCCGCGGGCAGGCTGCGTAACGTGGCCATACCGGTGCGCGAGACGCCGGAACCGACAATAACGACCTGCCGAGGAACCCTCCATGAAACGATTGATTGGTAGTTGCTTACTTGCCCTGAGCGGCACGGTTTCCCTCGCCACCGCCCAGGCGGGCGAGCCTGCCGCGTGCCAGAACGTGCGCATGGGCGTGGTCAACTGGACCGACGTGATCGCCACCAGCGCCATGACCCAGGTACTGCTCGACGGCCTCGGCTACAAGACCAAACAAACCAGCGCCTCCCAGCAAATCATCTTCGCCGGCATCCGCGACCAGCGCCTGGACCTGTTCCTGGGCTACTGGAACCCGATCATGACCCAGACCATCACCCCGTTCATCGATGCCGGGCAGGTTCAGGTCCTCGACACGCCCAGCCTCAAGGACGCCCGCGCCACCCTGGCCGTGCCCACGTACTTGGCGGACAAGGGCCTGAAAACCTTTGCCGACATCGCCAGGTTCGCGAAAGAACTGGACGGCAAGATCTACGGCATCGAACCGGGTTCGGGCGCCAACACCCAAATCAAGGCGATGATCGCCAAGAACCAGTTCGGCCTGGGCAAATTCCAACTGGTGGAATCCAGCGAAGCGGGCATGCTCTCGGCAGTGTCCCGGGCGGTGAAGCGCAACGAAGCCATCGTGTTTTTCGGCTGGGCACCGCACCCGATGAACGTCAACCAGAAGATGACGTACCTGTCCGGCAGCGAGGGCGCGCTAGGGCCGAACGAAGGCCAGGCCACGGTCTGGACCGTCACCGCCCCCGACTACGGGCAAAAGTGCCCGAACGTCGGCCGCTTGCTGAGCAACCTGACGTTCACCGCCGAGGACGAGAGCCGCATGATGCAACCGCTGCTCGACCACAAGGACGCTTTCGAGTCCGCCCGCCAGTGGCTCAAGGACCATCCGCAAGACCGCCAGCGCTGGCTCGAGGGGGTGACGACCTTCGATGGCAAACCCGCCGCCCAACACCTGCAACTGACCGGCAACTGAGCCACAAAGCCCACCTGCGCAGCGCCACACGGCTGTGCAGCGAACCCTCACGCCTGAAGGAACCCGCACCATGAACCACGACGTCATCATCACCTGCGCACTCACCGGTGCTGGCGACACGAGCGGCCGCAGCCCCCACGTGCCGGTCACCCCCAAACAAATCGCCGCCGCCGCCGTGGAAGCGGCCAAGGCCGGCGCCACCGTGGTGCATTGCCACGTGCGCGACCCCGCCACCGGCCGGTTCAGCCGCGATGTGGCGCTGTACCGCGAGCTGATGGAGCGCATCCGCGAGGCGGACGTCGACATCATCGTCAACCTCACTGCCGGCATGGGCGGCGACCTGGAGATCGGCGCCGGCGAGCGGCCCATGGCGTTCGGCCCGAACACTGACCTGGTGGGCCCGCTGACGCGCCTGGCCCACGTTGAGGAACTGCTGCCGGAGATCTGCACCCTCGATTGCGGCACCCTGAATTTCGGCGATGGCGACACCGTCTACGTTTCCACCCCGGCCCAGTTGCGCGCCGGCGCCAAGCGCATCCAGGAACTGGGGGTGAAGGCCGAGCTGGAGATTTTCGACACCGGCCACCTGTGGTTCGCCAAGCAGATGATGAGCGAAGGCCTGCTCGACGACCCGCTGTTCCAACTGTGCCTGGGCATTCCTTGGGGCGCCCCGGCCGACACCACCACCATGAAAGCCATGGTCGATAACCTGCCCGCAGGCGCCGTGTGGGCCGGGTTCGGCATCGGCCGCATGCAAATGCCCATGGCCGCGCAAGCGGTGCTGCTGGGCGGCAATGTGCGGGTCGGGCTGGAAGACAACCTATGGCTGGACAAGGGTGTGCTGGCAACCAACGGCCAACTGGTGGAACGGGCCAGCGAAATCCTCAGCCGCCTCGGCGCCCGCATCCTCAGCCCGGCCGAAGGGCGCACGAAAATGGGCTTGGCCCAGCGCCACTAACCTACCTCCCTTGTGGGAGCGAGCCCGCTCGCGATGGCGGTGCTCCAGGCACAAAAAAATGCCGGCTCGACCACCCGCCTCGCGAGCAAGCTCACCCCCACAGGGGTTCATCACTGTTTTCAGGAGTTGCCCATGCCCTTTATCACCCATATCAACACCTTCGCTGCCCTGGGCAGTGGCGTCATCGGCAGTGGCTGGGTGGCACGCGCCCTCGCCCATGGCCTGGACGTCGTCGCCTGGGACCCGGCGCCCGGCGCCGAAGCGGCCCTGCGCCAACGGGTCGCCAACGCCTGGGGCGCCCTGCAGAAGCAGGGCCTGGCCCCCGATGCATCGCAGGCGCGCCTGCGCTTTGTCGCCACGATCGAAGATTGCGTGAAAGACGCCGACTTTATTCAGGAGAGCGCCCCCGAACGCCTGCAACTGAAGCTCGACCTGCACAGCAAAATCAGCGCAGCAGCCAAGCCCGAGGCCTTGATCGCCTCCAGCACCTCGGGGTTGCTGCCCAGCGAGTTCTACGAGGGCGCAACCCACCCGCAGCGCTGCGTGGTCGGCCACCCGTTCAACCCGGTTTACCTGCTGCCGCTGGTGGAAGTGGTGGGCGGCCGCCACACCGCGCCCGAGGCCGTGCAAGCGGCGATCCAGGTTTACACACACCTGGGCATGCGCCCCTTGCATGTGCGTAAGGAGGTGCCTGGGTTCATCGCCGATCGCCTACTCGAAGCGCTGTGGCGCGAGGCGTTGCACCTGGTCAACGACGGGGTGGCGAGCACCGGCGAGATTGACGACGCCATCCGCTTTGGCGCCGGGTTGCGCTGGTCGTTCATGGGCACGTTCCTGACCTACACCCTGGCCGGCGGTGACGCCGGCATGCGCCACTTCATGGCCCAGTTCGGCCCGGCACTGCAACTGCCCTGGACCCACCTGCCCGCGCCGCCACTGACGGACAAACTGATCGACGACGTGGTCCAAGGCACCGCCGAACAACTGGGCCAGCGCAGCATTGCGGCCCTGGAGCGCTATCGTGATGACTGCCTGCTGGCGGTGCTGGACGCGGTAAAAGCCACCAAGGCCCGGCATGGAATGAGCTTCGCCGAATAACCGCTGGGGGCACTGGTTTGCCTGCGATGGCGATGCAAGATGCACCACCGTCATCGCAAAGCCAGCTCCCACTTTTGACCGAGTACACATGCCTGGAACCGCTGCCATGCCCGCACTGACCACCTACACCACCAAGGTTCAACCCGACTGGGTCGACTACAACGGCCACCTGCGCGATGCCTTTTACCTGCTGATTTTTAGCTACGCCACCGATGCCCTGATGGATCGCCTGGGCATGGACAGCGCCCAGCGGGGCGCCAGCGGCCATTCACTGTTCACCCTGGAGCTGCATCTGAACTACCTGCATGAGGTCAAGCTCGGTGCCCAGGTCGAGGTACGCACGCAACTCATCGGCCACGATGCCAAACGCCTGCACCTGTATCACAGCCTGCACCTGGCGGGCGCCGAGCAAGCCCTGGCGGGCAATGAGCAAATGCTCCTGCACGTTGACCTGGCCGGGCCCCACGCGGCACCGTTCAGCGAGCAAGCGTTGGCCGCGTTGCACAAGCTGATGGCCGAGCAACGCGACTTGCCCGCGCCCGCCAACCTGGGCCGGGTCATCGCCCTGGTGCCGCGCAAGCCCTGAAACCGACACAAAAAAGCCCCGATCAAGCCGTGACAGGATCGGGGCGCAGAGGGTTTTGCGAGGAGCCGAAGCGAGGGTGACCAAACCTTCGCGGTTCAAGCGTAAAGCCAGTGTGCCCAGCCCGGGAGCGAGCGAGTTAGCCGAAAACGACCTGTTCATAGGTATGGCGGCCATTGCGGCAAGTCAGCCTTGCCCCGCCTCGATAGCCCTTCCAGAATCAAGCCCACCACGCGCCCTCGAATAAGGAAGAGCCCCATGATGCACGCCGATTTGATTGATCTGGATGACCTGCTGGGCCAGTTGCGCGCCCTGGGGTTTGAAGTGGCCAGCGGCGCCAGCGCCGAACAAGCCTGCGAGTGCGCCGTACGCGGCTTGAGCGACGAACGGGCCAAGGCCCTCAAGGGCATGGTGGAGAAGCTGTACACCGGCAGCGCAACGCTTTTGCCGGCAGTGCGCCAGGCGATCGATAAGCAGTTACTGCCGGCGTTGGCGGCTTATCAGCAGAGTCGTAGCGCCTGAGTTCAAGAGCTGTAGCGCTGGATAAATAGCTATCGCGGGCGAGCGCAACGCCGCCCGCGATCAAAGCCAACTCGGTCTAGAGCCTCACACTGGCAAAGGTCGACTCATTGCGCGCCTGGCTCAACGCCGACAGCGGCCCGGACAACGGCGCCAAACCCAGGGCCTGGGGCAGCGGCAGCATGGCCACCTGCTGGGCAGTGTTGGAACCTACGCGCTCGTCACGCGGCGGAATGCCGAAGTATTCGCGGTAGCACTTGGAGAAATGCGGCGTGGACACGAAGCCGCAAACCGACGCCACTTCGATGATCGACATGGGCGTCTGCTTGAGCAGTTGCCGTGCGCGGATCAGGCGCAACTTGAGGTAGTAACGCGACGGCGAGCAGTGCAGGTACTTCTGGAATAGGCGTTCGAGCTGGCGCCGCGACACGGCGACGTACACCGCCAGTTCGTCGAGGTCGATGGGTTCTTCCAGGTTGGCTTCCATCAGCGCGACGATTTCCTGCAACTTCGGCTGGTTGGTGCCCAGCATGTGCTTGAGCGGCACGCGCTGGTGGTCTTGTTCGTTGCGGATGCGCTCGTAAACGAACATCTCGGAAATCGCCGCCGACAGCTCGCGGCCGTGATCGCGGCTAATCAGGTGCAGCATCATGTCCAGGGGCGCGGTGCCGCCGGAGCTGGTGAAGCGGTTGCGGTCGAGGGTGAACAGGCGGGTGCTCATGGACACGCGCGGGAAGGCTTCCTGCATCGAGGCTAGGCATTCCCAGTGCACGCTGCAATCGAAACCGTCCAGCAGGCCCGCGCACGCCAGCGCCCAACTGCCGGTGCACACCGCGCCGAGGCGGCGCGACTGGCGCGCCTGGCTTTGCAGCCACGACACGTGTTCGCGGGTGACGGTGCGCTGGATGCCGACGCCGCCGCAGACGATCACGGTGTCCAGGGCGGGGGCCTTGTGCATGGAGGCGTCGGGGGTGATTTGCAGGCCGTCGCTGGCCCAGACCTGGTTGCCGTCGGCGGTGAGGGTGGTCCAGCGATACAACTCGCGACCGGACAATTGGTTGGCCATGCGCAGGGGCTCTACGGCGGAGGCCAGGGAAATCAGCGTGAAATTGTCCAGCAGCAAAAAGCCGATGGATTGAGGCGCACGGTTCTGGGGTTGGGCCCCGGAGTTGAACGACGTCATCGCGGTATCTCCTCACACAAAGCAGGTGATGGCCTCAGGCGGAGGCTCTTGTTATTGCCGGCGTTGGCTTGCGCAAACGGGCTTTGTGAGGACAGAGCAATTGCCATGCCTAAAGTTGAATGGGTATTCAATAACTCCTAAAAGCGACGTCGCGATGCGTCTACACAAGCCCCCACGGCCCGTGCGGAATAAAGTGCCAGCATGGCCCGCAAAGGCCCTGCCCCGCTGCGTTTGAGCAGTTCGGTAGCACTTGTGGGAAGCGCCTCCACGCCCCTTGAACCACGGTGTCACCCCTGGCACGAGATCAGTGGCGAGTGCGCCTTATTGAGGAGTTATCTGATTGCGACGCGCTAAAAGGTGGCGAGCCCTGCGCCGTAGCAAATGCGGCTCAACACTCCACCGCACTCACCGCCAACCCGCCGCGGGAGGTTTCTTTGTATTTGTCGTGCATGTCGGCGCCGGTGTCGCGCATGGTGCGGATCACCCGGTCGAGGGAAATAAAGTGCTGGCCGTCGCCGCGCAAGGCCATTTGCGCGGCGTTGATGGCCTTGACCGCGGCAATCGCGTTGCGCTCGATGCAGGGCACTTGCACCAGGCCGCCCACCGGGTCGCAGGTCAGGCCGAGGTTGTGTTCCAGGCCGATTTCCGCCGCATTGCACACCTGCTCCGGGGTGGCACCGAGGATCTCCGCCAGCCCCGCCGCCGCCATGGCGCAGGCCGAACCGACCTCGCCCTGGCAACCCACTTCGGCGCCGGAGATAGAGGCGTTCTTCTTGCACAAAATGCCCACCGCCGCGGCGCCGAGAAAATAGTCGACCACATTGGCCTCGGTGACCACTTCGCTGAATTTCATAAAGTAGTGCAGCACCGCCGGGATGATCCCCGCCGCGCCGTTGGTCGGTGCCGTGACCATGCGCCCGCCCGCGGCGTTTTCTTCGTTGACCGCCAGAGCAAACAGGTTGACCCACTCCATGGCGCTCAGGGTCGAGCCGATCACGTTGGGCTTGTTCAGTTCTTGCAGGCTGCGGTGCAGGCGGGCGGCGCGGCGGCGCACATTGAGCCCGCCGGGCAGGATGCCTTCGTGCTTGAGGCCCTGCTCCACGCAGTCCTGCATGGCGCGCCAGAGAGTCATCAGGCCGCTGCGGATTTGTTCTTCCGAACGCCAGGTTTTTTCGTTGGCAAGCATCAGTTGCGCCACCCGCAAGTTGTGCTTTTCGCACAGTTGCAGCAGCTCTTCGGCACTGGAGAAATCGTAGGGCAGCACGGTGCGGTCCAGGTCGGCGACGCCGCTGCGAGCCTGTTGCTCGTCGACGACAAAACCGCCACCGATGGAATAGTAGGTGTCGCGGTGCAACTCGCCCTGCTCGCCCTCGGCCACCAGGGTCATGGCGTTGGGGTGGAACGGCAGGTTCTCGTCGATCAGGCGCATGTCCCGCGCCCAGACAAACGGCAGCGGCCAGCGGTTATTCAGCAGCAGGGTCTGGGTTTCGCGCAGGGCCTGGATGCGCACGCCGATCTGCGCCGGGTCGATTGCGTCGGGCCATTCGCCCATCAGGCCCATGATGACCGCGTTGTCGCTGCCGTGGCCGATGCCGGTGGCCGAGAGCGAGCCGTAGAGCTGCACCTCGACGCGCCGCACCTGCTCCAGCAGGCCCCGCTCCCCCAGCACCTGGACGAACAACGCGGCGGCGCGCATCGGCCCGACGGTGTGGGAGCTGGACGGGCCGATACCGATCTTGAACAGGTCAAACACGCTGATAGCCATTACCGCGAACCTCCTGATGGACGTGCTATCGCGCGCAGAAACGCCTGTCGGCGCAACTGCTACGCTCAAGCCGCAATGGCCGCATCATCCGGTTTTCAGGCGCCAGCGCGACGTCTGACACCGACGCACCCATGCTCACCAGCGCCGCCAGGCCAAAGCAGTGATTTGCGGCCGTTATTTGCGGCGCAGATCGGGTAAAAGCCCTGTTGCAGGGGGGAAAAATTCTGTAAGCGACCTCACCGACACTGGATACGACCCTGCCTGTACTGGATACGACGCACCCTGTAGGCGTTTGATTTTCACTGTTACATGATCGGTCTCGACTCGATTGCAAGGCGCCGTGGCAAAGCCGTTCCAGAACGCCCGCCAACCGCAACAGAACAAGCGCGGTGATCCCGTCGGACAACCGCCACAAAACACCCAGGAGTCCACCCATGAAAGGTTCCCCGTCGTTGTTGCTGGCCGCCATGCTGAGTCTGCCCGCGCTGGCCCAGGCTGCCGAACCGCAGCAATGCAGTACCGTCAACTTCTCCGATGTCGGCTGGACCGACATCACCGTCACCACGGCCACCGCCAGCGTCATCCTCGACGCCCTCGGCTACAAGACCAAGACCACCATGATTTCCGTGCCCGTGACCTACAAGTCCTTGGCCGACGGCAAGAACATGGACGTGTTCCTGGGCAACTGGATGCCGACCATGGAGAACGACATCAAGCCCTACCGCGAGGCCGGCACCGTGGAAACCGTGCGCGCCAACCTGGAGAACGCCAAGTACACCCTGGCGGTGCCCCAGGCGCTGTACGACAAGGGCCTCAAGGACTTCGCCGATATCGTCAAGTTCAAGAAGGAGCTGGACGGCAAGATCTACGGGATCGAGCCGGGCAACGACGGCAACCGCGTGATCCAGAGCATGATCGACAAAAACGCCTTCGGCCTTAAAGACGCCGGCTTCAAGGTGGTCGAATCCAGCGAGGCGGGGATGCTGTCCCAGGTCGAACGCGCCCAGCGACGCAGCACGGACGTGGTGTTCCTGGGCTGGGAACCGCACCCGATGAACACCCGTTTCAAGATGCAGTACCTGAGCGGCGGCGACGCGTTCTTCGGCCCCAACTACGGCCAGGCCACCATCTACACCAACACCCGCAAGGGCTATGCCCAGGAATGCAGCAACGTGGGCCAGTTGCTGAAAAACCTGTCGTTCACCCTGAACATGGAAAGCACCCTGATGGGCAATGTCCTGGACGACAAAATGAAACCCGAGGCCGCCGCCCGCGCGTGGCTGAAAAACAACCCGCAGGTGCTCGACACCTGGCTGGCTGGCGTCACCACCCTTGACGGAAAACCAGGCCTGGACGCGGTAAAAGCCGACCTGGCCAAACAATAAAACGCTTATGCCGGGTGGGCTTGCCCGCCCGGGCTGTTTTTTCCTTGCATGCGGACGTTCACTACCATGCTGATCGATCAGAAAATCCCCCTAGGCCAGCACATCGCGGCATTCGTCGAATGGTTGACGCAACACGGCGCCAACGTATTCGACGCAATCGCCGTGACACTGGAAACGATGATCCACGGCGTGACGTTTGCGCTGACCTGGTTCAACCCGCTGGCGCTGATCGGTCTGGTCGCGCTACTGGCTCATTTCATCCAACGCAAGTGGGGCCTGACGGTGTTCGTCATCGCCTCGTTCCTGCTGATCCTCAACCTGGGTTACTGGCAGGAAACCATGGAAACCCTGGCCCAGGTGCTGTTCGCCACCCTGGTGTGCGTGGTGATCGGCGTGCCGCTGGGCATCCTCGCCGCCCACAAACCGATGTTCTACACCGCGATGCGCCCGGTGCTGGACCTGATGCAGACCGTACCGACCTTCGTTTACCTGATCCCCACCCTGACCCTGTTCGGCCTGGGCGTGGTGCCGGGGCTGATTTCCACGGTGGTGTTCGCGATTGCCGCGCCCATCCGCCTGACCTACCTGGGCATCCGCGACGTGCCCCAGGAACTGCTCGACGCGGGCAAGGCCTTTGGCTGTTCGCGCCGCCAACTGCTGTCGCGCATCGAACTGCCCCACGCCATGCCGAGCATCGCCGCCGGCATCACCCAGTGCATCATGCTGTCGCTGTCGATGGTGGTGATCGCCGCGCTGGTGGGGGCCGATGGCCTGGGCAAACCCGTGGTCAACGCACTGAACACAGCCGATATCGCCCTGGGCTTCGAGGCGGGCCTGGCGATCGTGCTGCTGGCCATCATGCTCGACCGTATCTGCAAACAACCCGACGCCAAAGTAGGGGCTGACGCATGAGCATCATCCGCTTCGATAACGTAGACGTTATCTTCTCCAAAGACCCGCGCGAGGCCCTGAAACTGCTGGACCAGGGCATGACGCGCAACGAAATCCTGAAAAAGACCGGGCAGATTGTCGGCGTCGAAAAAGCCAGCCTGGATATCGACAAAGGCGAGATCTGCGTGCTGATGGGCCTCTCCGGCTCCGGCAAGTCGAGCCTGCTGCGCTGCATCAACGGCTTGAACACCGTCAGCCGCGGGCACCTGTTCGTCGAGCATGAAGGCCGCCAGATCGATATCGCCTCCTGCACCCCCGCCGAGCTGAAAATGATGCGCACCCAACGCATCGCCATGGTGTTCCAGAAGTTCGCTCTGATGCCCTGGCTGACGGTGCGCGAGAACATCAGCTTCGGCCTGGAAATGCAGGGCCGCCCGGAAAAGGAACGCAAGAAACTGGTGGATGAAAAACTCGAACTGGTGGGCCTGACCCAATGGCGCAACAAGAAGCCCGATGAACTGTCCGGGGGCATGCAACAGCGTGTCGGCCTGGCCCGCGCCCTGGCGATGGACGCCGATATCCTGCTGATGGACGAACCCTTCTCAGCCCTCGACCCGTTGATTCGCCAGGGTTTGCAGGACGAATTGCTGGAGCTGCAACGCAAGCTGGCCAAGACCATCGTGTTCGTCAGCCATGACCTGGACGAAGCCCTGAAACTGGGCAGCCGCATCGCCATCATGAAGGACGGGCGGATCATCCAGTACAGCAAGCCCGAGCAGATCGTGCTCAACCCCGCCGACGACTACGTACGCACCTTCGTCGCCCACACCAACCCGCTCAACGTGCTGTGCGGGCGCAGCCTGATGCGCACGCTGGACAACTGCAAACGCATCAACGGTTCAGTGTGCCTGGACCCGGGCGGCGACTCCTGGCTCGACCTGGCCGAAGGCAACACCATCAAGGGCGCGCGCCAGAACGGTGCGAGCCTGGACCTGCAAAACTGGGCCCCGGGCCAAGCGGTCGAAGCCCTGGACCGGCGCCCGACCCTGGTGGATTCGAACATCGGCATGCGCGATGCCCTGCAGATCCGCTACCAGACCGGCAACAAACTGGTGCTGCACGACAACCACCATGTGGTCGGGATACTCGGCGACAGCGAGCTGTACCACGCGCTGCTGGGCAAGAACCTGGGCTGACAACCCCGCCCAAAAATCCATGTGCAGCCGTGTGGGAGCTGCTTGTGTGGGAGCGAGCCCGCTCGCGATAGCCGTCGATCAGTCACTGGCGTACCGACTGACGACCCCCATCGCGGGCAAGCCCCACAGCGTTGGCCTTAGCTGTAAACCCGCCCAAGGAGCTGGCGATGGCTTTCGAACTGGTCGAGCACATCGCGGGTGATCTGCTCGGCCGTGAAGCCCATCAAGTCGTACTCCTGGCTGCCGTTGTGCAGGTACACCTCGGCGCGGTAGTAGCGGGCGCGGTCTTCTGCGACATCAGCCGAATCGCTCGGCGCCGCCAGGTAGCCGTCCAGGCTCACTTCATAAACAAACGGATTGCCCTCTTCCATCTCCAGGCGCAAGCCCATGCAGCGCTTGGACTTGCCCAACAACGTCTGCACATCCAGGCCCTGGGCGCGCAGCAGGGTCGCGGCCTCTTCCAGCGCCGGGGTCACTTTGCGGTCCATAAAGCGCTGCACCACCGCTTGCGTGGGGTGCAGGTCCAGGGCGCTGAGGCGCTCGCTGAAACCACGGCGCCCACGTTCAGCCAGTTGCGCCTGCTCCTGTTCGATCTGCACGTCCTGGCGCATGGCCTTGTGCAAGCCGAACATGAAGCACACCAGCACCACCGAGAACGGCAGCCCCGCCAGCACCACCATGGTCTGCATGGCCTGGAAGTTACCGGCGAACAACAGCCCGATGGTCACCAGGGTAATCACCGCCGACCAGAAGATGCGCAGCCAATGGGGCGCGTCCTCGTCCACGTTGCCGCCCTTGCACGACAGGTTGGCCATCATCACCGCGCCGGAGTCGGCCGGGGTGAGGAACAGCACGAAGCCGACGAAGATCGATACGCCGATCACCACTTTCGACGCCGGGTAATGCTCAAGCAATTGGTAAATGGCCATGGACGGCTGCTCCAGCGCCGTCTTGCCCAACTCCACCGCCCCGTGGTTCATCACCAGGTCCAGGGCCGAGTTACCGAAGATCGACAGCCACGCCAGGGTGAAGCCCAGGGGAATCAGCAGCACCCCCGCCACCAGTTCACGCACCGTGCGGCCACGGGAGATACGCGCAATGAACATGCCGACAAATGGCGCCCAGGAAATCCACCACGCCCAATAGAACAGGGTCCACAGGCCCAGCCAGCGGTCGGACTTGTCGCTGTCGCCCTCGTACACATAGAGGTCGAAGGTTTTCAGCACCACGCCGTTGAGGTAGTCCCCCACGTTCTGCACGAAACCATTGAGCAGGTGCAGGGTGGGGCCAAACAGCAAGACGAAGATCAGCAAGCCGCTGAACAGCACGATGTTCAGGTTGGACAGGCGGCGGATGCCGTTTTCCACACCCGATACGGCGGCGATGGTGGCCACGGTGCTCATGACAATGATGACGATCAGCAGGTTGGTGTTGCTGTGTTCCATGCCGAACAGGTTTTCCAACCCCGAAGACACCTGCATCGCCCCGATGCCCAGGTTGGTCACCAGGCCCAGCAGGGTCACGAACATGCCGAAACCGTCCACCGCGTGCCCGGCCGCGCCCTTGACCCAGCGCTCGCCCACCAGCGGGTACAGCGCCGAACGCAAGGCCAGCGGCTGGTTATGGCGATAGGCGAAATAGGCCACGGCCAGCCCGACCAGGGCGTAGATCGCCCAGCCATGCAGGCCCCAGTGCAGGAACGTCAATTGCACCGCTTGGCGTGCCGCCAAGTTGCTGCCGGCCACGCCTTCGGGCGGGTTGAAAAAGTGGTCCAGGGGCTCGGACGCGCCGAAGTACAGCAGCGAAATGCCGATCCCCGAGGAAAACAACATGCCGGCCCAGGCGCCGTAGCTGAAGTCCGGCGTGTCGTCCTTACTCCCCAGCTTGAGCTTGCCGTAGGAGGAAAACGCCAGGCCCACCACGAACACCAAGTAGGCGGCGATCACCAGCATGTAGTACCAGCCGAAGCTGCGCGACAACCAGTCCTGGGCAAGCCCCAGCACTCTCCCGGCTTCTTGCGGCGCGGCAATGAGAATGGCGGTCAGCAGCAGAATCAGCGCGGTGGAGGTGTAGAACACCCAACCGTTGACCGTCACCTTCTGGGGCGGGGTCTTTATAAGAGAGGCAGAACTCATTGCACAGATGCTCCAGGCAGTGCGAGAGAAAGACGCAAGGCATTGCTTCTCCTGCGCCACCGGTCAGTTGGCAGCCGGCGGGCAGGTGATATAAAGGCACCCCGAAAAAAAGCCCGAACCCATGCGATAGGCACAGACCCGCGACGTTGAAAGCCCGCCTCACCACTGCCGGGCCTTTGAGGCCGCGCAGCGCTAAGCAGCGGGGTTGCAACGGTGCGCGCCTGCCCTGGCGGGGTTTCGAGCGTTTGAGGGTGCCGTTTTTTTCATCGCTCACGAGTAGGAAATACCCGTAGGCAGCGACGAATTGTCGCAGAGCTTATTCTTTGTTGATTGAACGTTCAATCAAAACAAAATAGACTGGCCTTCACTCCGGTTGCCGCTTGTCGCCCACCGGAAGGCCTAAGGAGATGTGCAAGATGCCCAAGGTCGGTATGCAACCCATTCGCCGCCAGCAGTTGATCGAAGCCACGCTGACGGCGGTCGATCAAGTCGGCATGGGGGACGCCAGCATTGCGCTGATCGCCCGTTTGGCCGGTGTCTCCAATGGCATCATCAGCCACTACTTTCAGGACAAGAATGGCCTGATCGCCGCCACCATGCGGTACCTGATGAATGTCCTGATCGAGAACGTCGCCGAGCGCCGACAGGCGCTGACAGATGACAGCCCGCGGGCCCATCTGCAGGTGATTATCGAAGGCAACTTCGACGCCAGCCAGGTCAATGGCCCGGCCATGAAAACCTGGCTCGCCTTCTGGGCCAGCAGCATGCACCAACCGTCATTGCACCGGTTGCAGCGGATCAACGATCACCGCTTGTATTCCAACCTGTGCTGCCAGTTCCGCCGCGTCCTGCCGTTGCCCGAGGCACGCAGCGCCGCCCGGGGCCTGGCTGCCTTGATCGACGGTTTGTGGTTGCGCGGCGCGCTGTCGGGAGACGCTTTCGACACCGTGCAGGCGCAGCGGATCGCTTACGAATACATGGATTTCCAATTGGCCAAGCAGGTGAGTTAGAGCCCACACAAAACGCTCAACCCCTGAACTGCCGCGCCGCGTTGTTGCCACAACCTTGTGGCCCCACGCGGTGCGGTCAACGCCAACCACTTTATGCACTTGCGAGGACTTAAAAATGGCCCGTTTCGGACTGCAAAAACTCTACATCGACGGCGGCTACACCGACGCTGGCAGCGATGCCACCTTCGACGCCATCAACCCGGCCAACGGTGAAGTCCTTGCCCAAGTGCAACGCGCAACCTTCGACGACGTCGAACGCGCCGTGGTTTCGGCCGAGAAAGGCCAGAAAATCTGGGCCGCCATGACCGCCATGGAGCGCTCGCGCATCCTGCGCCGCGCCGTGGACATCCTGCGCGAGCGCAACGATGAACTGGCTGCCCTGGAAACCCTGGACACCGGCAAATCCTTCTCCGAAACCAAATACGTCGACATCGTCACCGGCGCCGACGTGCTGGAATACTACGCCGGCCTGGTGCCCGCCATCGAAGGCGAGCAGATCCCGCTGCGCACCACCTCGTTCGTCTACACCCGCCGCGAACCCCTGGGCGTGGTGGCCGGTATCGGCGCGTGGAACTACCCGATCCAGATCGCCTTGTGGAAATCCGCACCGGCCTTGGCCGCGGGCAACGCGATGATCTTCAAGCCCAGCGAAGTGACCTCCCTGACCACCCTGAAACTGGCCGAGATCTACACCGAAGCCGGCCTGCCCGACGGCGTGTTCAACGTACTGACCGGCAGCGGCCGGGAAGTCGGCACCTGGCTGACCGAGCACCCGCGCATCGAAAAAATCTCCTTCACCGGCGGCACCGACACCGGCAAGAAGGTCATGGCCAGCGCTTCGAGCTCCTCGCTCAAGGACGTGACCATGGAACTGGGCGGCAAGTCGCCGCTGATTATCTTCGACGACGCCGACCTGGACCGCGCCGCCGACACCGCGATGATGGCCAACTTCTACAGCTCGGGCCAGGTGTGCACCAACGGCACCCGCGTGTTCGTGCCGACCCACCTCAAAGCCGCGTTCGAGGCCAAGATCGTCGAGCGCGTGGCGCGCATCCGCATCGGCAACCCGGAAGACGAAAACACCAACTTCGGCCCGCTGGTCAGCTTCGCCCACATGGAAAGCGTGCTTGGCTACATTGCCAAGGGTAAGGCCGAAGGCGCCCGCGTGCTGTGCGGCGGCGAACGCCTGAGCACAGGCGAACTGGCCAAGGGTGCGTTCGTCGCCCCGACCGTGTTCACCGACTGCACCGATGAGATGACCATCGTGCGCGAGGAAATCTTTGGCCCGGTGATGAGCATCCTCACCTACGACACCGAAGAAGAAGTGATCCGCCGCGCCAACGACACCGACTTCGGCCTGGCCGCGGGCCTGGTGACCAAGGACCTGAACCGCGCCCACCGCGTGATTCACCAGTTGGAAGCAGGCATCTGCTGGATCAACGCCTGGGGCGAATCCGACGCCAAGATGCCGGTCGGCGGCTACAAGCAGTCGGGCGTGGGCCGTGAAAACGGGATCAGCTCGCTGAACAACTTCACCCGCATCAAATCGGTACAGGTCGAGCTGGGCGATTACGCGTCGGTGTTTTAAACAGCCTTGAGCGGCAAGCTTCAAGCTGCCAGTAACCGCAGCTTGGCTTGCCGTAATCCCTGACGCACAGCGCGCTGCTCTTTCTTGCAGCTTGAAGCTTGGAGCTTGCCGCTTAAAGCTCCCCCGGAGTTCCCATGTCCCAAGAATTCGACTACATCATCATCGGTGCCGGCTCGGCCGGTAACACCCTGGCCACGCGCCTGACGGAAGACGAAGGCGTCACCGTCCTGCTGCTGGAGGCCGGTGGCCCCGACTATCGCTTCGACTTCCGCACCCAGATGCCGGCGGCCCTGGCGTTCCCGCTGCAAGGCCGGCGCTACAACTGGGCCTACGAGACCGACCCCGAGCCGCACATGAACGGGCGCCGCATGGAATGTGGCCGTGGCAAGGGCCTGGGCGGCTCGTCGCTCATCAACGGTATGTGCTACATCCGCGGCAACGCCCTGGACTACGACGGCTGGGCGAAAAACCCGGGCCTGGAAGACTGGAGCTACCTGGATTGCCTGCCGTATTTCCGCAAAGCGGAAACCCGCGACATCGGCCCCAACGACTACCACGGCGGCGAAGGCCCGGTCAGCGTGACCACGCCTAAACCGGGTAACAACCCGCTGTTCCACGCCATGGTCGAGGCCGGCGTGCAGGCCGGTTACCCGCGCACCGAAGACCTCAACGGCTACCAGCAGGAAGGCTTCGGCCCGATGGACCGCACCGTCACGCCCAACGGCCGGCGCGCCAGCACCGCCCGCGGCTACCTGGACACCGCCAAGAAACGCGACACCCTGACCATCGTCACCCACGCCCTGACCGACAAGATCCTGTTTGACGGCAAGCGCGCCACCGGCGTGCGCTACCTGGTGGGTTCGGCCGAGGAGCGCGTCGAAGCCCGCGCCCGCAAGGAAGTGCTGCTGTGCTCCGGCGCCATCGCCTCGCCGCAGATCCTCCAGCGCTCCGGTGTCGGCCCGGCGCAACTGCTGCAAAGCCTCGACATCCCGCTGGTCCACGACCTGCCAGGCGTCGGCGAAAACCTGCAGGACCACCTGGAGCTGTACCTGCAATACGCCTGCACCCAACCGGTGTCGCTGTACCCTTCGCTGCTCTGGTACAACCAACCGGCCATCGGCGCCGAGTGGCTGTTCAACGGCACCGGCATCGGCGCCAGCAACCAGTTCGAGGCCGGCGGGTTCATCCGCACCCGCCCGGACTTCGAGTGGCCGAACATCCAGTACCACTTCCTGCCGGTGGCGATTAACTACAACGGCAGCAACGGCGTGAAGGAACACGGCTTCCAGGCGCACATGGGCTCCATGCGTTCGCCCAGCCGCGGGCGCATCCAGCTCACGTCCAAGAACCCACGCGACTACCCGAGCATCCTGTTCAACTACATGGCCAGCGAGCAGGACTGGCAAGAGTTTCGCGATGGCATCCGCCTGACCCGCGAAATCATGCAACAGCCCGCGCTGGACGCCTTCCGTGGCCGCGAAATCAGCCCCGGCATCGACGTGCAGACCGACGAGCAACTGGACACCTTCATCCGCGAACACGCCGAAACCGCGTTCCACCCTTCCTGCTCGTGCAAGATGGGCACCGACGAGATGGCCGTGGTCGATGGCGAAGGCCGTGTGCACGGTTTGCAGGCCCTGCGCGTAGTGGATGCCTCGATCATGCCGCTGATTACCACTGGTAACCTGAACGCGCCGACGATCATGATCGCCGAGAAAATCGCCGACAAAATCCGCGGCCGCCAGCCCCTGCCACGCAGCACCGCCGCCTATTACGTGGCAGGCGACGCGCCGGTGCGCGGCAAGCCGTTGCGGGAAGTGAGCCGTACCGCGCAGTAATTGCGTTGCGGCTATCGCGAGCGGGCTCGCCCCACAGGAATCTCCATTTCCTGGTGGGAGCGAGCCCGCTCGCGATAAGGCCCACTCAAGCACTCGCCTAATTCCCACACCCCACCACCCTTGATCCCACAACCTCCCCCGGCCTACTCTAGGCCGCACACACGCTTCACCCCCGCCCCATCCAATACCCCCGCCACGAGGCTTTCTCATGTTTGATGTCGTCTCTTCGAGCAAATGGCCCACCGGCTATCTCATCAACCCCAATGTCGAGCCCCTGGACCCGAAGTGGTTGAAAGAATTCAGCAAGATCCCCGCCGCGGCCGTCAGTGACTGCCTGGGCCGCAATGTCGGCGGCCTGGGCCTCAAAGCCTTCCACGGCAATGCGCCGATGCTCGGCAGCGCCCTGACCGTGCGGGTGCGCCCCGGCGACAACCTGATGATCCTCAAGGCCATGCAAATGGCCCGCCCCGGTGACGTGCTGGTGATCGACGGCAGCGCCGACCTGACCCGTGCCGTGTTCGGCGGCATCATGCGTGCCATGGCCCTCAAGGCCGGGATCGTCGGCGTGGTCATCAACGGCGCCCTGCGCGACCTCGACGAATGGCAGACCGGCGAACTACCGGCCTACGCCATCGGCGGCGTACACCGTGGCCCGAGCACCGATGGCGGCGGCGAAATCAACGTACCGATTTCCTGCGCCGGCATGCTGGTAGCACCGGGCGACTTGATGATCGGTGACGGCGATGGCGTAGTCGCCGCCGCCCGCGCCGAGTTGCCGGAGCTGCTGGTGCGCTGCCACGACCTGCTGGCCCGCGAACAGGCTACGCTTGCCGCTATCGAGGCTGGCACCCTGGACCCGGACCGCTTCGACGCCATCCTGCGCGCCAAGGGTTGCCCGGTCTGATGCTAAAAAGCATCGCGGGCCAGCGCAGCGCCGCTTGCCCGCGATAAGGCCCCCAAGGCCGCCAAAGCCCCAAGGAGGCCCCATGTTCACCGCCCACCCTACTCTCAAAAAGCACTTCGCCGCCCTGCGCACCGGTGCCGAATTCTTTTCCCTGCGCCATGTGTGCGAGGCCGGCCAGTACCTGGCGGTGCGCAAGAACGTCGCCGCACCGCCGAGCCTGAGCCGCGATGAAGGCGCCATGCTCACCGCCCGGGTCAACGGCGTCGAAGCCTATGCCGCCACCAACGACCTATCCCTGGCCGGGCTGCAAGCCGCCCTTGACCGTGCCGAGCACCAGGCCCGCGCCATCGCCGCCCATGCCTTGCTCGATTTGCACCAGCAGGCGGTATCCAGTGAGCGCGCCGACTACCTGTCGCCCAACCTCGACCAGGCCTTTCCATCCCTCAAGGACTGCTACCAGGTGCTGGCCGACGAATCCGCCGCCGTGCCCCGCGACGAGCGCCTGGTGAGTTGGGAGGCGAGCCTGGGTATCCGCCACGTCGAGCAGATCTACCTCAACAGCGCCGGCGCCGAGTTGCGCCAGGCCCAGCGTTTTATTTTCCCGGGCCTGGAAGTCACCGCCTATGACGGCAGCGACAGCCAGACCCGCACCCTGGGCCGCGAGAACTTCGGCCAGCAGGGCGGCGCCGAAGTGCTCGGCCGCGCCGGCCTGATCGGCGCCGCGCCGCGGATCGCCGACCAGGCCCTGCAACTGCTGCTCGCGCCCAACACCCCACACGGCCCGCGCGACCTGCTGCTGACCCCCGACCAGATGATCCTGCAAATCCACGAATCCATCGGCCACCCGCTGGAGCTGGACCGCATCCTGGGTGACGAGCGCAACTACGCCGGCACCAGTTTCGTCAAAGCCGATGACTTCGGCACCCTGCAATATGGCTCCGCGTTGCTCAATGTGACCTTCGACCCGCTGATCCCCGAGCAACTGGCCAGCTACCGCCATGACGACGATGGCACCCCGGCGCGCAAGGAATTCCTGATCCGCGCAGGGCGCCTGCTGCGGCCCATGGGCGGGGCGCTGTCGCAGTTTCGCGCTGGCCTCGACGGGGTGGCCAACAGCCGCGCCTGTAGCTGGAACCGCGCACCCATCGACCGCATGGCCAACCTCAATATCGAGCCGGGCGAGCACTCCATGGCGCAACTGGTGGCGGGCATCGAGCGCGGCATTTTGATGTCGACCAACCGCTCCTGGTCCATCGACGATGCGCGCAATAAATTCCAGTTCGGTTGCGAATGGGGCCAATTGATCGAAAACGGCGAACTCAAGGGCGTGGTGAAAAACCCCAACTACCGGGGCGTTTCCGCGCAGTTCTGGCGCAACCTCAGCGCCGTGGGCGATGCCAGCACCCTCAAGGTGTTGGGCACGCCCAATTGCGGCAAAGGCGAGCCGAACCAGGTGATCCGCGTGGGCCATGCTTCGCCGGCCTGCGTGTTCAGCCAGGTGGATGTATTTGGAGGAGATGCCTGATGGCCGAACAATTCAACCACTTGGTGACCTGGCTGCGCGGCGCCCTGCGCGAACCCGAGCAGTTCACCTTGAGCTACAGCGCCGAAACCTCGGCCTTCGTGCGGTTCAACCACGCCAAGGTGCGCCAGGCCGGGCAGGTGCAGCAGGCCAGCGTAGGGCTGAAACTGATTGATGGCGGGCACCACGCCGACCTGGAGATCACCCTGGCCGGTGACCCCGCCGTGGACCGCCAGCGCCTCGCCGAGGGCTTGCAGCAACTGCGCGAAACCTTGCCGCTGCTGGCGCCGGACCCGTACCTGCTGCTCAACCACGACGGCTGGCACAGCCAAGCTGTGCAGGCGCAGGCGCAGCCGCTGCCGGACGTCGGCCATGTGGTCGAGCAGATCAGCCGCGCCGCCGCTGGCCTGGATTTGGTCGGCATCTATGCCGCAGGCCCCATCAGCCGTGGCTTCGCCAGTTCGGCGGGGGCCTTTGGCTGGCACGAGGCCAATAGCTTCAACCTCGACTTCAGCCTGTTTCACGCCAATGGCGAAGCGGTAAAGGCCAGTTACGCCGGCCACGCCTGGAGCGACGAGGCCTTCGCCCAGCGCTTTGCCCTGGCGCGCCAGCAACTGGATTACCTGGGCCGGCCCTTGCGCGCCGTGGCGCCGGGCCAATACCGCGCTTACCTGGCGCCGGCGGCCATGGAAGAAATCATCGGCCTGCTGGCCTGGGGCGGTTTTTCCGCCCAGGCCATCGCCAGCAAAAGCAGCCCGTTGCAGCGCCTGTATGGCGGTGAGCAGGCGTTCAGCCCGCTGCTGAGCCTGGAAGAGAAGGTCAGCGGTTCCCTCAGCCCGGCATTTTCCGGCGAAGGCTACCCGCGCAGCGACCTGACCCTGATCCGCGCAGGCCTGGCCGAAGCGCAACTGGTCAGCTCGCGCAGCGCCGCCGAGTACGGCTTGAGCGCCAACGGCGCGGGCGGCGGTGAAAGCCCCGGTGCCCTGAGCATGGCCCCCGGCACCCTGGCCCAGGCCGATATCCTGGAGCAATTGGGCACCGGCCTGTACATCAGCAACCTGTGGTATTTGAATTACTCGGACCAACCGGCCGCACGCATGACCGGCATGACCCGCTTCGCCACGTTCTGGGTGGAAAACGGCCAGATCCAGGCGCCGGTCAGTACCATGCGTTTTGACGACAGCGCCTACAGCCTGCTCGGCTCGCACCTGCTGGCGCTGACCCGCGAGCGCGAACTGCTGCTGTCGGCCAGCACCTACAGCCAGCGCCACACCGACTCGGCGCTGCTGCCGGGGGCACTGGTGAGCCGGTTGACGTTGACGCTGTAAACCACTGTTTCCATGAAAGATCCGCACGGTGGGCGCGAGCCAGCTCGCGATAGCAGCCTGCTAGTCGATCGCTTAGGTGGCTGACACTCCACTATCGCGAGCAGGCTCGCTCCCACAGGAGATTGGCGGCGCATCACACTCCCGATAACAGCGAGGCCCCATGCCCAACCGCCCAGCCCTTGATGCCACCACCGCCCGCTGGATCCCGTGGGTGGTGGCCATTGCGTTTTTCATGCAGTCCCTGGACGGCACCATCCTCAACACCGCGCTGCCGGCCATGGCCCGGGACTTGGCCGAAGACCCGCTGCGCATGCAGGGCGTCATCATCGCCTACATGCTCACCGTGGCCCTGTTGATCCCGGCCTCGGGCTGGATCGCCGACCGCTTTGGCACCAAAAAGATTTTCTTCGGCGCCATCTTGCTGTTCAGCCTCGGCTCGTTGCTGTGCGCGCTGTCCAATAGCCTCGGCATGCTGATCGGCGCGCGGGTGGTGCAGGGCCTGGGCGGGGCGCTGATGTTGCCGGTCGGCAGGCTGGTGGTGCTGCGCGCCTACCCGCGCTCAGAGTTGGTGCGCATCATGGGCTTCATCACCATCCCCGGCTTGCTCGGGCCGTTGCTCGGCCCCACCACGGGCGGCTGGATGGTGCAGTACCTGTCCTGGCACTGGATTTTCCTTATCAACCTGCCCGTGGGGCTGATCGGCTGCTACGCGGTGTGGCGCTTTATCCCGGACCTGCGTGGCAGCGAACGCACCCGCTTCGACGGCTTCGGCTTTTTGCTGTTTGGCGCTGCCATGGTGCTTATCACCATCGCCATGGAAGGCCTGGGGGAACTGCACCTGCCGCACCTGCGGGTGATGCTGTTGCTGTTCGCCGGCCTGGCGTGCCTGGCGGCGTACTGGCTGCGGGCCGGGCACGTGGACACGCCGCTGTTCGCCCCGGCGCTGTTCAAAACCCGCACCTTCGCCGTGGGCATCCTGGGCAACCTGTTCGCACGCCTGGGCAGCGGCGCACTGCCGTTTTTGGTGCCGCTGTTGCTGCAAATAGCCCTGGGCTACTCGCCGTCCCAGGCGGGGATGAGCATGCTGCCCCTGGCCGCCGCCGCGATGCTGGCCAAGTCCGTGGCACGGCCGTTGATCGAGCGCCTGGGTTACCGCGTGGTGCTCACCGGCAACACCCTGGCCCTGGGCCTGATGCTGGCGAGCATGGGCCTGGTCAGCGAGCAGACGCCTTATTGGCTGTTGCTCCTGCAACTGGCGGTGCTGGGGGCGATCAACTCGCTGCAATTCACCGCGATGAACACCGTGACCCTGATCGACCTCGACGACGCCAGCGCCAGCAGCGGCAACAGCCTGTTGTCGGTAGTGGCGCAATTGGCCCTGAGCCTGGGCGTGGCTTGCGCCGGGGCGCTGCTGGGCGGCTTTACCGGGCAAAGCGGCAGCGGTGAAGTCAGCACCGTGCTCGGCGCGTTCCAGTTGACCTTCCTCACCGTCGGCGTGATGGCCATGCTCGCGGCGGCGATCTTCCTGCAACTCTCGCCCACGGACGGAAAACGCGCCCGGCCGGCTCAGGAGCACATAGAGCATTAGCGGCAGCGGCAAGGGGTGAGCTTTAAGCTGCGAGCTTGTCGCTCAGTGCTTGCGGCTGCCCCCTCTCCCCTCGTCAGGAATATGCGAGAAGTTCGCGGGGGGGCTGTTACACTGCGCGACATTTTGTTTTGCAGGCCCGTCCCGTGACCACCATCGCCACCGCTTTTAATACTTTGCCGCTGTCCGCCGCCATGCTGGCTAACCTCGACTCCCTCGGTTATGCCCAGATGACGCCGATCCAGGCGCAGAGCTTGCCGGTGATCCTCAAAGGGATGGACCTGATTGCCCAGGCCAAGACCGGCAGCGGCAAAACCGCTGCTTTTGGCATCGGCCTGCTAAACCCGATCAACCCGCGCTTTTTCGGCTGCCAGGCCCTGGTGATCTGCCCGACCCGCGAGTTGGCCGACCAGGTGGCCAAGGAAATTCGCCGTTTGGCCCGCGCCGAAGACAACATCAAGGTCCTGACCCTGTGCGGCGGCGTGTCGTTCGGCCCGCAGATCGCCTCGCTGGAGCATGGCGCGCACATCATTGTCGGCACGCCGGGGCGCATCCAGCAGCACCTGCGCAAGGGTTCGCTGGTGCTCCACGGCCTCAATAAGCTGATCCTCGATGAAGCCGACCGCATGCTCGACATGGGTTTCTACGACTCCATCGAAGAAATCATCGCCCAATGCCCGGAGCGCCGGCAGACCCTGCTGTTCTCCGCCACTTACCCGGTGGGCATCAAGCAGTTGGCCTCCAAGTTCATGCGCGACCCGCAGCAAGTGAAGGCCGAAGCGTTCCACGACGACAGCCAGATCGAGCAGCGCTTCTACGAAATCTCCCCCGAGGAGCGCATGGACGCGGTGGTGCGGGTGCTGGCGCATTTCCGCCCGGTGTCCACCGTGGCGTTCTGCTTCACCAAGCAGCAAGTGCAGGAAACCGTCGACCACCTGAGCGCCAAGGGCATCAGCGCCGTCGGCCTGCACGGCGACCTGGAGCAGCGTGACCGCGATCAGGTCCTGGCGATGTTCGCCAACCGCAGCACCTCGGTGCTGGTGGCCACCGACGTCGCGGCCCGCGGCCTGGACATCGATGCCCTGGACATGGTCATCAACGTTGAGCTGGCCCGCGACTCGGAAATCCACATCCACCGCGTTGGCCGTACCGGCCGCGCCGGCGAAAAAGGCATCGCCATCAGCCTGGTGGCACCGTCCGAAGCGCACCGCGCCCAGGCCATCGAGCAGTTGCAAAAAGCCCCCCTGAGCTGGGACCAACTGGACAACCTGCCGTCCCAGGGCGGCGCACCGCTGCTGCCGCAGATGAGCACCCTGTGCATTGGCGCCGGGCGCAAGGACAAAGTCCGCCCCGGCGACATCCTCGGCGCCCTGACCGGCGACGCGGGCATCCCCGGCGCCCAGGTCGGCAAAATCGCGATCTTCGACTTCCAGGCCTTCGTCGCCGTGGAACGCGGCATCGCCAAACAGGCCCTGCAACGCCTCAACGACGGCAAGATCAAGGGCCGCTCGTTGCGCGTGCGCATCTTGTAATAGCAAAACCCCTTCCCTGTGGGAGCACGCCCGCTGCCACAGTCAGGTTTGTAGGCAGACACCAAGAGGACACCGCTTTGCGCTCTACCCAAGTCGTCATCATCGGCGCTGGCGCCGCAGGCCTGATGTGCGCGCTGACCGCCGCCGGGCGCGGGCGCGAGGTGCTGTTGCTGGACCACGCCAACAAGGCCGGCAAGAAGATCCTCATGTCCGGCGGCGGGCGTTGCAATTTCACCAATATGTACACCGAGCCGGGCAATTTCCTGTCCCACAACGCGCACTTCTGCAAATCCGCCCTGGCGCGCTACACCCAATGGGATTTCATCGCCCTGGTGGCCAAGCACGGCGTGCCGTACCACGAGAAAAAACTCGGCCAACTGTTCTGCGACAACAAGGCCAGCGACATCCTCGCCATGCTCCTGGACGAATGCGAACAGGCGGGCGTCAAGCTGCACCTGGACACGAGCATCGAGCAGATCGCAAAACTCGACGGCGGCTATCAACTCGCCACCACCCTGGGCGAGGTGCGCTGCCAATCCCTGGTGATCGCCACGGGCGGGCTGTCGATCCCCACCCTGGGCGCCACCGGTTTCGGCTACCAAGTGGCGCGCCAGTTCGGCCACGAACTGCTGCCGACCCGCGCCGGCCTGGTGCCGTTCACCATCACCGACCAGCTCAAAGACCTGTGCGCCGAGCTGTCGGGCACTTCAGTCGATTGCCTGGTCAGCTGCAACGAGCAGAGCTTTCGCGAAAATATCCTGTTCACCCACCGCGGCCTCAGCGGCCCGGCGATCTTGCAGATTTCCTCGTTCTGGCAACCGGGCGACAGCGTGCAAATCAACCTGCTGCCCGACCACGACGCGGCGCAGTGGCTCAACGAGCAACAGGCCGAACGCCCCAACAGCGAACTCAAGACCCTGCTGGGGGAGCTCTTCACCAAGAAAATGGCCAACCTGCTGGCCGACCACTGGTTCGTCTCCAAACCGATGAAGCAGTACACCCACGGCGAACTGGCGGCCATCGCCGAGAAACTGGCGAACTGGCGCCTGGTGCCGGCCGGCACCGAGGGCTACCGCACGGCGGAAGTGACCCTGGGCGGTGTGGACACCCGCGAAGTGTCGTCCAAGACCATGGAATCGCTGAAAAGCCCTGGCCTGTACTTTATCGGCGAAGTGCTGGACGTCACCGGCCACCTGGGCGGTTTCAACTTCCAGTGGGCGTGGGCCTCGGGGTATGCGGCGGCGCAGTACGCCTGACACCGGTGCAAGCGCAGCACCAACCCTGTGGGCGCGAGCCGGGGGGCGCTGCGCTCGCCCGCGATAACGGCATGACTGCTGGGTAGACAGGTGTTGGCTGTAATGGCCTCATCGCGGGCAGGGCCCGCTCCCACAGTTGAACGGTGGTGTGGGTGGGGTTTTCATTTTTTTCTATGGGCGCGAGCCTGCTCGCGATGGCCGAAGAGTAGGGGTAAGACAGTTGCTCCCACACACCCTCCCCTAGAAAACCACCCCAGGAACACATTTTGCTTGTTGGATGTGATTGCCAGTATTGCGCCAGCGTCCATACTGGCCCAATTTAGCCCACCGCCCGCCAAGGCCTTTTGCCCTTCATGTCATCGACCTCGTTCCGTCACTCCCTGCGGCGCCTCTGGGCCCTGGATAAGTTCAGCTACAGCGTCCGGGTGTTCATTGCCCTGACCGGCAGCATGGCGCTGTGCTGGTATCAGGATGAAATGGGCCTGCTGATCCCGCTGTTTTTGGGGATTATCGCCAGCGCCCTGGCCGAAACCGACGACAGTTGGCAGGGCCGCCTCAATGCCCTGGCCGTGACCCTGGTGTGCTTTAGCATCGCCGCATTCGCCGTCGAGTGGTTGTTCCCCTACCCGTGGGTTTTCGTGATCGCCCTGGCGCTGGCCAGTTTCGCCCTGACCATGCTCGGCGCCCTGGGCGAGCGCTATGGGGCGATTGCCTCGGCCACGCTGATTTTGTCGGTGTACACCATGATCGGCGTCGATCAGCGCGGCGGCGCGGTCACCGATTTCTGGCACGAGCCGGTGCTGCTGGTGGCGGGCGCGGCGTGGTACGGGTTGCTGTCGGTGCTGTGGCAGGCGCTGTTTTCCAACCAACCGGTGCAGCAGAGCCTGGCGCGCTTGTTTCGCGAACTGGGTTACTACCTCAAGCTCAAGTCGTCGCTGTTCGAGCCGATCCGGCAGATGGACGTGGAGGCGCGGCGCCTGGAGCTGGCGCAGCAAAACGGCAAAGTGGTGGCGGCGCTCAATGCCGCCAAGGAAATCATCCTGCACCGTGTAGGCAATGGCCGGCCGGGGTCGAAGGTCAGCCGCTACCTCAAGCTGTACTTCCTGGCCCAGGACATCCACGAACGCGCCAGCTCTTCCCATTACCCGTACAACGCCCTGGCCGAGGCGTTCTTCCACAGTGACGTGCTGTTCCGCTGCCAGCGCCTGTTGCGCCAGCAGGGCAAGGCCTGCCAGGCCCTGGCCGAGTCGATCCAGTTGCGCCAGCCGTTCGTCTACGACGCCAGTTTCGCCCAGGCCCTGGGCGACCTGGATGCGTCCCTGGAACACCTGCGCATACAGAGCAACCCGGCCTGGCGCGGCCTGCTGCGCTCGCTGCGCGCCCTGGCGGCCAACCTGGCCACCCTCGACCGTTTGCTCAGCGACGCCAGCAACCCCGACAGCCTGGCGGACGCCACCGACAGCAGCCTGCTGGACCGCTCGCCGCGCAACCTCAAGGACGTGTGGACGCGCCTGCGCACTCAGTTGACGCCCACCTCGCTGCTGTTCCGCCATGCCCTGCGCCTGCCGCTGGCGCTAAGCATCGGCTACGGCATGGTGCATTTGATCCACCCGTCCCAGGGCTACTGGATCATCCTCACCACGCTCTTCGTCTGCCAGCCGAACTACGGCGCCACGCGGCGAAAACTCGGGCAGCGGATCATCGGCACCGCCATCGGCCTGACCGTGGCCTGGGCGCTGTTCGACCTGTTCCCCAACCCGCTGGTGCAGTCGTGCTTCGCCATCGCCGCCGGGGTGGTGTTCTTTATCTACCGCACCTCGCGCTACACCCTGGCCACGGCCGCGATCACCCTGATGGTGCTGTTCTGCTTCAACCAGGTGGGCGACGGTTATGGGCTGTTCCTGCCGCGCCTGTTCGACACCCTGTTGGGCAGCCTGATCGCCGGGCTGGCGGTGTTCCTGTTCCTGCCGGACTGGCAGGGCCGGCGCCTGAACAAGGTGCTGGCCAACACCCTGACCTGCAACAGCATCTACCTGCGCCAGATCATGCAGCAGTACGCCAACGGCAAAAGCGACGACCTGGCCTACCGCCTCGCCCGGCGCAACGCCCACAACGCCGACGCGGCACTGTCCACCACCCTGGCCAACATGCTGATGGAGCCGGGGCATTTTCGTAAGGAAGCGGACGTCGGTTTTCGCTTTTTGGTGCTGTCCCACACCCTGCTCAGCTACCTCTCGGGCCTGGGCGCGCACCGCGACACCCAACTGCCCGGCGAGGTGCGCGAACACCTGATCGAAGGCGCGGGCGTGCGCCTGGCGGCCAGCATCGACGAAATCGCCCAGGGCCTGGCCAGCAAACAACCGATCGCCATCCAGAGTGACGCCGAAGAAGCCCTGGCCAATGAGCTGGAACAGATGAGCGACGACATCGACGAAAGCCAGCGCCTGGTGCAAAGCCAGTTGGCGCTGATCTGCCGGCAACTGGGGCCGCTGCGCACCTTGGCGGCGCATCTCATCAAGGATACGAGCGAGGTTTAGCGCCCACAGGCTCGCCTGCAAGGAGATGGTTCAGTGCGCCATCCCATGCTGGCGCAAGAGGCGCTGATAACTGCCATCGGCCTTCATGGCCGCGATCTCGCGGTCGAAACCGGCGACGATCTGCTGGTGCTCGGGGTTTTTCAGGCTGACCAGAATGTGCAGGCTGTTTTCGCTCAAGGACTTGGGCAAAAACTCCACCGCATTGCGCACCCGAGGGGATTCGCGAGAAAGGTGATAGCGCGCCACGAACTCGTCTTCCAGGGTCAGCTTGACCCGGTCGGCGGCGAGCATGCGCACCGCCATGGAAAAGTTGTGCACCGGCACCTTCTGCAACCCCGGGTCTTCGTCGAATGCCTGGGAATAGGCGTAGCCGCGCACCACCGCCACCGGGTACTCGTGCAGTTGCTGCAGGTTCTTGTATTCGATGGGCGCGTCCTTGCGCTTGAGAAAGCGCACACGGTTGAGCAGGTACTCGCCGGAGAACTGCCCCAGATGGGTGCGTGCCTCGTTGAACCAAGCGTTGACCAGCACGTCATAGCGACCTTCGCCGATGCCCAGCAACGCCCGGGCCCAGGGCACTTGCTCGAACTCGCTGGCATACCCCGCCCGCGCCAGGGCGGTGCTGACAATGTCGGTGGCCAAGCCGCCGTTGAGCAGCGTGGCGTCGGTAAAGGGGGGCCAGGCATCCGCCACCAGGCGCAGTTTTTCCCCGTGCGCGTGCTGCCCTAGCAAGAGCAATCCGATCAAAGCAAAGGCTCGATGCAATCGCGACATGCTAAAACGTCCTTAGCGGGCGGGTGCCCTGCGTGTTTTTAGCTCAAACCGAAGACCGATGCGTCGGTGGCCGGGCCCATCTGCGGCCTTAACCTTAGCTCATCGCAGCTATTTGCAAGCTGCACAGCAGATTACACAAAGAAGTCAGCCCCGCGCAAAATGAATGATGGCAATTTGATTGCTCTCACAAAAACAGACGCCCCGCAGCGGCAGACAAGGCGCGACGGGGCGCTTAGTATCCAGGGAAGTTTTCCTACAGGACGAAGCGATGACCATTGAATGGGTGTGCAAACACCACAGCGACTTGGGCAAGGAACAGCTCTACGCCCTCCTCAAACTGCGCGACGAGGTATTTGTCGTGGAACAGAAGTGTGCCTACCAAGACCTCGATGGCCTGGACCTGGACGGCGACACCTGCCACCTGATGGGCTGGGAGGGCGATGAGTTGGTGGCGTACCTGCGCCTGCTCGACCCCACGTCCCAGGGCGGCGACGTGGTGATTGGCCGGGTGGTGACCGCCGAATCGACCCGCGGCAAGGGCCTTGGCCATGAGCTGATGAAACAGGGCCTCAAACAGGCCGAAAAATACTGGCCCGACGTGCCGATCTACCTCTCGGCCCAGGCCCATTTGCAGGGTTACTACGCCAACTACGGCTTTGAAGTAGCAGGCGAGCCGTATGTCGAAGACGGCATTCCCCATATCGGCATGCGCAGGGTGTCGTCGTTGTAGCAAGCGGTAGGGCTCAGGGGTAGCCCAACACAGCCTTGATCCGCCCCAGGTGCAGGGTGATCCAGCCTTTGTCGATGGCGCCCCAGTCGCGGATGCGGTAGCGCCCGGCGTGGTTGCGGGCACCGTCCTGTTGCTCGAACTCGCAGACGATGTCCAGGTCTGCCAGGGCGGCGATGGTGTCCTGGGCGGTGCGCCGGGGCATGCCGGTGGCTTCGGTGAGGGCTGGCACGCTACTGGCCAGTTGGCTGTCGATCAGGTACGCCACGTAGAGGCGTCGGTAAAAGCTGCTTTTGGTCTTGCTCACGTCCATCGGCTTATTCCTGAATGGTTTTTGGCGGCAGATCCCGGTACGTCAAATACACCCGCAGGTCGAACTCCAGTTGGTGGTAGCCGGGGAGCATGTGCTCGCAGAGTTGGTAGAACGCCTTGTTATGGTCCGACTCTTTGAAGTGCGCCAGCTCATGCACCACGATCATGCTCAAAAACTGCGGCGCCGCGTCTTTGAACAACGAGGCGATGCGGATCTCTTTCTTGGCCTTGAGCTTGCCGCCCTGCACCCGGGAAATGGCCGTATGCAGGCCCAACGCGCGGTGGGTCAGGTCCAGGCGATTGTCGAACAGCACTTTGTCGATGGCCGGAGCGTTGCGCAGATGCTCCTGTTTGAGGGCCAGGGCGAAGTTGTACAACGCTTTGTCGCTCTGCACCGCATGCTTGTCGGGGTAGCGCTGGTGCAGGTAATCGCCAAGACGATCCTGCGCGATCATCTGGCGCACTTGTTCCTGCAACGCAAAAGGGTAGGCCTGGAGGTATTTAAGGGCGGTCATGGGACGGCAACGGGGCGTAAAAGGTCGCCAGTGTACCCAATTCAGTCGCGTACTGCGCTCCAGTCAAAGGCCAGGGGAAATTGGCTGGCGTCCCCGGCGAGCAGCGGCCGCGCCACCAAGTAGCCCTGCACGTACTCGCAGCCATGGGCGTGCAGCCACTCGTACTGCGCCAGGGTTTCCACCCCTTCGGCCACCACCAGCAGGCCGAACTGCTTGCACAACTCAATGACACCGCGGGCCATGGCTGCGTCGCGGGGCGATTCCAGTAGCCGCGCCACCAAGTGCCGATCGAGTTTGAGGGTGTCCAGGTCCAGGTCGCGCAGATGGGCCAGGGAGCAATCTCCCGAGCCGAAATCATCCAGCGCCACCCGCACCCCCAGGTTGCGCAACAGGCGCAGTTGCTTGCGCGTTTCGTCCAGGTTGCGCACCAGGGTGTCCTCGGTCACCTCCACCTCCAGTTGCCCGGGGCGCAGGCTGTGGCGCTCCAACACCTGGCGCAGCTCAGTGACCAGGTTGGGCATGCCGAACTGTGTGCTGCTCAGGCTCACGGCCAGCACCAGGTCATCGTTGAACACGGTGCTCCACGCGCGGCGCTGGGCAGTACTTTGCTGGTAGATCCAACTGCCCAGGCGGCTGATGAGGCGTGCCTCTTCCAGCAACGGCAAAAACAGCCCCGGCGGCACATCGCCAACGCTGGGGTGCTGCCAGCGCAACAACGCCTCAAAACCACGCAAACGGCCATCGGTGATGGACACCTGGGGCTGGTAGACAAGGTTGAAATCCTTGCTTTCGATGGCCGTGCGCACGCTTTCTTCGAGCATCAAGCGCGAGCGGGCGCGGCCGTTCATTTCGTGATCGTAGAAGCGGTATTGCTGGCGCCCGGCGCGCTTGGCCTCGTACATGGCGATATCCGCCGCGCGCAAAAGGCCATCGAGGTTGGCGCCGCAATCGGGGTAGGTGGCGATGCCGATGCTCGCCCCCAGGGTCATGTCCAGGCCTTCGATTTGCTGGCAGATGGACAGGCGTTCGATGAGCTTTTCAGCGATTTTCGCCGCTTGCTCCGGGAACTCCAGATCCAGCAACGCGGTGAACTCATCGCCGCCCATGCGCGCCAAAATGTCGAATGAGCGCAGGCTGCCTTTCAACTGCTCCGACACCCAGCGCAGCACCCGGTCGCCGGCGTCGTGGCCCAGGCAATCGTTGACCCGCTTGAAACCGTCCAAGTCCAGGTAGAGCAGCACCGAGGTGGTGCTGGTGCGCTCGTTGCGCAGCAATTGGTTTTCTGCGGCCTGATAAAAACCGCGGCGGTTGAACAACCCGGTCAGCGGGTCGGTGACGGCTTGATACTCCAGTTGCTGGTGCAGGTGGCGCACCACCGACATGTCCAGCACCGTCACCACCATGGCCTTCTGCTCGGCCGGCAGCGGCGCACACGACAGCGCCACCGGCAGCAACTGCCCTGGCGCGGTACGCAGTAAGGCATCGTGCAGGCGCCAGGTTTCGCCTCGGCGGTAGGTTTCGTAGAGCAGGGAATCCGCCCAATTCGGCACGTGGGGGTTTTGCAGGAAGGCGATGAACTCCGTGCCCTGCAACTCGCCAACAGTGGCGTTGAGCAAACGGCAGATCGCCGGGTTGGCGAAGCGGATCACGCCGTCCTCGTCCACTACCAGGATGCCCTCGGCGGCGTTGTCCAGCACCGAGGCGTTGAACGCCCGCGCCACCTCCAGGTCATGGCTCAGGCGCTGCAAGGCACGGCGGTTGCGCTGATGTTCCAGCAACGCCTGCACCTTGGGCTTGAGGATCTGCGGGTCGAAGGGTTTGAACAGGTAATCCACCGCGCCGCTGGCATAGCCCTTGATGACGGCATCCTGGGACTGCTCGTTGGCGGTGAGGAAAATGATCGGAGTCAACCGCGTGCGCTGGCTGCCGCGCATCAAGCGGGCAACTTCAAAGCCGTCCATGCCGGGCATCTGCACATCCAGCAGCACCAAGTCGACTTCGTGCTCGAGCAGCAGTCCCAAGGCTTCAACCCCGGAGGCCGCAGTCATTACCTGCCAGTCCTGGCGCTGCAACAGCGCGCGCATACTGACCAAATTCTCGGGATAGTCATCGACTATCAAAAGGACCGAACTGCTGTCACCAGGCTTGGGCTGCGCGCATTCCATGCTGCTTCTCTTGTCGGAGCGTCCTGCCGGCGATCGAACGGAAAACCGGGCAAATACTGAGCTTTCACTCTAGACCCGGTTATGGGAAAGCAATAGGAAAGCCCCGGCCCTCAAGGGCCCAAACCCGTGGGCAGCCGACTAACGGTAGGAAATGGCCATCTTGTAGGACAGGAATTGTCGTTTCCAGATGTGCGATCTACGCCAATGGCCAGGTACAAAAAAGCCCGAGCGTCGCCACCCGGGCCTTTACCTGGCTTACTGCCTGGGCTGCGGCCTTTAGTTGAACGGCACCGGCAGCGGCGTCTGCGCCGAAGAGGGCGGCAGGATCGGCAGTTTGAAGTCCGGTTGATCGCCGGTCAGGGTCTTGAGGAAGGCCACGATCTGGCCCACTTCATCGGTGCTCAGCTTGCGCCCCAGTTGCAGACGGGCCATCACGTCCACCGCTTCTTCGAGTTTCCAGTACGCGCCGTCGTGGAAGTAGGGGTAGGTCAGCTCGACGTTACGCAGCGTCGGCACTTTGAAACGCATGCGGTCGGCGTCCTTGCCGGTCAGGCCAGCTACGCCTTCGGCGGGGTTCTTGGTGGCGTAGGGTTCGACCACGCCCATCTTCTGGAACGAACCGCCGCCCACGGCTTCGCCGTTGTGGCAGGCCACGCAACCGATGGATTTGAACAGTTGATAACCGGTTTGCGCCGTGGCGCTGATGGCTTTGCTATCACCCTTCAACCAGCGGTCGAATGGTGCGTTGGGGGTGACCAGGGTTTTCTCGAACTCGCCAATGGCGTCGGTCACCTGCTCGATATCGACCGCGTTCTTACCGTAGACCTTCTTGAACGCTTCGCGGTATTGCGGGATAGACGCCACCACGTCCACCGCCAGGTTGTGGGTAAAGCCCATCCCCCCGGGTTGGCAATCGGCCCGCCGGCCTGCTCGGCCAGGGTCTTGGCGCGCCCGTCCCAGAACTGCGCGATGCTCATCCCCGAGTTGAGCACCGTGGGCGAGTTGATCGGCCCCTGGTGCCAGTTATGCCCGATCGACGTCGGCAGGTTGTCGCTGCCGCCCATGCTCAGGTTGTGGCACGAGTTGCAGGAAATAAACCCGGACTTGGACAGGCGCGGGTCAAAGAACAATTGCTTGCCCAACTCCACCTTGCCCGCATCCGCCACCTTCACCGGTTGCACCGGCACAATGGGCTCGTTGCTCGCCACCATCCCCGAGGCACTCGCCACCAACCCCATGCCCAACATGAAAATCATCGGTCTAAACACGGTACTGCTCCCTTTGCTGTTTTTGGTCTGCTTCAACCATGGGTCAGCCAAGGGCCGGAGTGGGTGATTTGAGTCAATGGGGCGCGGGGTTGGCGTGCGACAAAAGCGCTGGGGGTGTGTGGAGGGGGGGGCAACGCTGGGTACTTGATAATGAAACAAGCGAGTCGATGCAAAAAAGGGATGGATATATTAAAAAAAACCTACCCATCCCCTTTGTCAAACATGACATGGCAAAACCACACTTAAGTCCACGGCAATTTATTAATCCTGACAAAGTCGATATTTTCAACTTCGACGAGTCCATCAGGGTAAGTAAAACTCCGCGTCCCTGCCAACCTCACCTCACTTAAACTGAGGCTCCATGAATAAGTTCTATCGCCTTCCACCGTCGTAAATTTCATACCCCAGCCATGCGTAATGGGATTTGCCGTTGGTTTGAACTGCAACCCCACTTGGCTGGTGCGTGTCATCACCCAACCATGAACTTCCCCTAAAATTGGATTCGATAGATCCAAGTACATTTCCTGGCCCATACGGCCGTACATGCCTTTGATATCTGCCATTTCAAGCACTCCTCTAATACACAGTACAACGAACAACCCAAGTCTCGCTCACAAGCTAACGTTGAGCAGGAAGTACATAATATGAAGAACACGAAATAATATAAACCGAAAAACAACATTTTTAATATTGTTAGCACATAACCAACATACCCTTTAACTCCATCCGCGATGACAATTCAACGCAAGAGTCCGGCAACCCCCAAAGACCCAATCCGGCTTATAGAGCTCTACTCTTCATCCACAAAACTTGCTTATAACCTACATGGCTGAGCGCTGCCATACTGTCAAAACTGGAATAACAACCCGTCTAAAACTCTATAAAAAACCGGTAAATATGACAGGTCAACTGCGCACAACCATATGCTAGTTTCAATGGGGAGCAAGGAAGCCGAGAAGCCCCTCCATTTAGTCTTAGCGGGGCAGCCTAGCCTCTGTGATCTGGTTCAAAGATAAATCAGCAGCTATCCAGATATGTATTTTTACTGATTGGACGCATCCAACAAGCCGAACACAGAGGCAAACATAAAGAGGGCGGCCGCAAAAACTGAGTGCAACACCTGACCTTTCCGGTACGGTGCTGCCACTATGTCCTATCACGAACTCAGTATCCCCGAACGTGCGACCCTTCAACTCGGCCTTGCCCAAGGTTTCAGCC
>NZ_JCBCUW010000044.1:0-46456 GCF_059862525.1 Pseudomonas sp. MF08875 | reverse complement strand
GAGTCAGCTGCCGGTAATGCGTAGTCATCTGCGCTTGAATCCTTCGGTGTGAGAGCCTGGATTCTACCGGTGGCTGGCTCTCTGCCTCTCGTTTCAAGCGTTGCGCTTATTCTATGAATTCAGGGGGCAATGATTGGACGAAGGCGAATACCCCCAGAAACCACGGCTATATGACGGTCTCGGAACCATCGCTTTGCCACAGTTGTGGCAGGTAACAATCGAGTGTCTCATGCCGCACCTCAGCTCAAATCGTCTTAGATGAGCCCATGGTGCGCTGCCGCGGAAAAAACCCAACTGCGTGACCTGACATCTACCCAGCAACCGGTCTGAGCTGGGCATCAAACCCTTCTGGCCAGCTAACCGAGGTTGTGCTGTACACGACCGACTCTATTAAATGCTCCCGGTGGTTGAATGGCCTCGCCCGGTCGCAAACGAGATTCAGGACGCCAGTTCAACTCCTTAAGTAGCCGCTCATCGGAAATACGTGCACGGGGGCATTTATGGGGGCACTTAATAATTAATCTTTAAATAAACTCTTTTAAAACAATAACTTATGTATAAATCTTTAATCCCCCCGGCTCCACCAAATAATCATCTAAAGACGTCCACGGACGTCTTTTTTTGTGCCTGAATTCCAGCAAAGACGGGGGTTTCAGCGCTGCCAGGATCCATCAGCGTCCATCGACATCCATGCAAACGTGTATTCCAAGTGGTATTCCAAGCTCCCAACTGGTAATTTCTGGAATACACAAACAGCATTGGAATACACCATGTGTGCCCAAGCCACGCGCCTTTCAGACATGAAAGTCAAAGCCGCAAAGCCCAAAGAAAAGGACTACACACTCACGGATGGCAACGGCCTTCAAATGCGAGTGAGAACCAATGGCTCTAGGCTTTGGAATTTTAACTATATCCATCCCGTGACCAAAAAACGGATCAATATGGGATTAGGTACCTTTCCCGAGGTCAGCCTGGCCCAAGCCCGCAAACGGACTGTTGAGGCCAGGGAGCTTGTCGCCCAGGGACTAGATCCGAAAGAGCAACGCGATGCAGATCGCCAAGTGAAAAGAGCCGCGACAGAGCACACGTTTCAAAACGTGGCGACGGCATGGTTTGAACTAAAGAAAGACTCAGTGACAACTGCCTACGCTGAAGATATTTGGCGCTCGCTCACGCTCCACATCTTCCCGGACCTGGGCTCAACCCCAATTTCCGCAATCAGCGCACCTAAGGTCATCAATCTGCTCAGACCTCTTGAGACCAAAGGTAGTTTGGAGACTGTTAAACGGCTGACCCAGCGCCTCAACGAGATCATGACCTACGGGGTGAATTACGGGCTCATCCATGCCAATCCACTTAGCGGGATTCGCTCGGTCTTTAAGAAACCAAAAAAGAAAAATATGGCGGCACTGCCTCCCGATGAGCTAAATGAGCTCATGGTGGCAATTGCGAATGCCAGTATTAAAAGAACTACGCGTTGCCTAATCGAATGGCAGCTCCACACTATGACCCGACCAGCAGAGGCTGCCACCACCCGCTGGGCTGACATCGACTTCGAGAAGAAGACCTGGACGATCCCAGCGGAGCGCATGAAGAAACGTCGCACACACATTATCCCGCTCACGGAGCAGGCTTCGGCGCTCCTAGAGGCAATCAAACCCTACAGTGGACACAGGGAGTACGTGTTTCCTGCAGACCGGAACCCTCGCACTCACTGCAACAGCCAGACCGCCAACATGGCGCTGAAGCGCATGGGTTTCGAAGGGCGCCTAGTAAGTCATGGCATGCGCTCAATGGCGAGTACCATCCTCAATGAGCATGGCTGGGATCCGGAGCTGATCGAGGTGGCGCTTGCCCACGTTGACAAGGACGAAGTGCGGAGCGCCTACAACCGAGCAGACTATATCGAACGCCGACGTCCAATGATGGCTTGGTGGAGCGGACACATTCAGGAAGCAGCCACAGGCAACATGTCGATCTCAACGCTCATCCAAAATCGAGACCGAAAGGTTGTCTCCTTACGCTGAAGATTCGATCGATGATGAGTAGTCACTCGACCGTAGCTATCGGCCGCATAAACTAAATATCACGTAGGTATCCACACTATCAGCACGGATACCTGCAACATAACCTTCCGGCCATGTCACATCAACCAATGTCCCTCCTCTCGGGGTGAACAAACATTTGATCATCCCGAATGACTCCGCTCATACCAGTCAGCGACATAACCTCACAATGTATCAGCCACCCGTACCTCCAAGGCTTTCATCGCTCGGGCCATGGCGCGCAGCGTGGCGTGGCGTGGCGCGGCGTGAATGCGCTCTCGTGTGACCTCTAGGTTGATGACTTCCTTTTGCACGTCAAACTTAAAGGTAGCGACTAAAACTTTTCCAGATCAGGTACGGGTTTCAGCGCTTTTCGAGACATTTAAACCCTGAATCGCCCTGAGACTGAATAAATCAAGAAGTACAGGCAGCAGTCCCGAAATATGAGGGCCAAATCCAAGCTCGGCTCGAACTCCGAGCCACTGACTGTCTGGTATTCATCCAGCCGCAGCGGTAAGAGCTTTTCCTGCAGTTGCTCCGCTTCAAGCTTGGTGAGTAGGTGATAGCTGAACAACTCGGCATGCATCCCGCTCATGCGGCTTTTCTTTAGCAGGTAGATCTGGTCGCCATACCAACGCAGCGCATGCCAGCAGTACGCCCAGAATCTATGCGCCCGACACGCTGACCAATTGCAAAATCTTTCACAAAAAGTCAGCATACTCGTCTCTAAGGGGCAGAACGCCACCATGGACATTGCTTCAGTCAAAAGGAACTTGTAATGCCCCAGCCCCCGCGCCCGACAAAAGAGGCCGTCCGCCGTGAGTCATTGGGCAGCGACGATACCCCGACCTTCCGGAAGGCGCAGACTCTCAACAAGCCGAACCTGGGCGAGAGACTCGAGCCTGCAACGCTGGTCGAAGAGTTCGGTGTCAACATCCGCACCATCCAGTGCGACCTCAACGAGCGCCTTTCCAATCTCCCATTGAACAAGATCGACTGCCACTATCGGCTCGACCGGGCCTTTCTCGGCAAGATCGACCTGCGCGACGTCGAGCGTTTCGCGGGATTTGTCGGCATTTATGAGCTGTTTCTATCCCTGTCCGCCGATGTCCTACGCGACACCTTCGACGACCGCACGCAGAGTCCCCTGCTGATCAATAGTCAGCGTTACGAAGATCTCAGTGGCCGCAAAGTGCCGTTCCGAGCACCGGAAAAGACCAGAGTCACGCACCGTCATATCCACATCATCAGCCCGGAAAGCGTGTAGGACGAACTGGAAAACGAAGTTCGTACCGCCCTCGCCCGCTACCCCCTTCATCTAGAAGACTCGGCCGAGCCCCCATAGAGACGCCGACACAATCATGGAGCAGAGCATGAAATTCAGGAAACTCGGTCTTACCCTATCTGGCGGCGGCGGTAAGGGCGCCTATCAGATCGGTGTCTGGCAGGCTATGCGCGACCTGGGCCTGGACAGCCAACTGAGCGCCATCTCCGGCACCTCGGTAGGCGGACTCAACGGAGCCATGTTTGCTCAAGACAAATTCGATCAGGCCAAATCCATGTGGCTGAACATCGAAAGCCGCAACATGCTTTCCGTACAGGATGTGCCTGGACTGGCGTCACGACTGGCGTTACTGACCGCAAGCGGCATGATCTCGCCGATGCTCAGCCACTTCATCAGCACCAAGGGCTTTTTCAAGCAAGATGGCCTCAAGAGCATGATCGCCGAAGGCCTGGACGCAGGCAGGCTGACTTCCTCGGCGCTGCCGCTGACCGTGGCGCTGCACAATACTGCCGCCAACCGGGTCGACTACCTCTCGGTACGCGATACCCACACCGCAGCGGACATGCTGCTCGGTACCGCCGCTCTGCCCCTGATCTTCGACGAGGTCGCCATTGGCGACGGCATCTATACCGATGGCGGCTTCTACTGGGGGCTGCCGCAGAAACATGTCGACAACACGCCGATCCGGCCACTGATCGAGGCCGGCTGCGACACCATCGTGGTGGTGTATCTGTCGCCCGACGACCTGAGCATCGACCCGCGCCACTATCCCGGGGTGCGTCTTTTGCCAATCATTCCTGCCAATAGTCTTGGTGGCGTCAGCGCCACCCTCGACTTTTCCAACGAAGGCGCCGCAAGGCGCATGGAACAAGGCTATGCCGACGGCCTGCAGATCTTCCGCCACCTGCAATTGTTCCTCGACAACGAGGCTCAGTACGAAGCCCTGTGGGAGCGCGCTCGCTTGGCAGCCGAACAGGAGCGCAATCTCAGCGACAACCTGTACGACGTGGACCGTAAATACAGCCAGGCTGTCGGCGATATCCATGACTTCGATCGGCAAATTCGCAACGACGATTTCAGCCAGAAGTTCGAACTGGCCGACGACGATATCCCCCTTGCACTCGAGCACCTGGCTCTGAACAACACTGCGCTGCTGGCTGACATCGAGCGTCAGCAACTCGAAACTGCCGTCGACAGTTTCCTGGCCCAGAACAGCAACAACCGCCGGGCGGTCGAAACCTCGGTGCTGGACGCCCTCGCCACCCTTTCTCCAGTCAGCGGACGCGCCACCTACCTGCGTGAGCAGGGATTACTGTCGCGCTTCATGGGCGCTATCACCGGCAAAAACCAGCAGATTGCCGCCGAGAATGACCGCGACCTGGCCCAGGCGCAATTCGCCGCCCTGCGCCTGATTGCTGCAGTTCAGGAAAAAGGTGCAATCACCCTCGAGTTCGCCTGCACCTTGCAAAACCGCCTGAACGGCGCCTTCGCCGAAATCCAGCGACTGGGCGATCGTCATAATCAGGATCTGCGGCGCGTCTACCGCTCGCTGGCCGGAGTCTACTGCAAGCTACGCGACCGCCTGAGTACACATGAGAACCGCCTCGACGCCCTGGAACGCACCAGCCGCTTGCACGACTGGCTACTGCATCCCAATAGGCGTCATCTTGACGGCAAGGCGCTCAGCGAACTGCCTACTGCTTTGCGTCTCAGCTGTCTGGCCAACGACTTCTTTCGCCTCACCGACGGGCAGTGGACAGTCCACGAGCTGAACAGCCTTAAAGAGATGTGCCTGCTCGTCGGGCTGGATCTTGCTCACCCCGTGAAGATCGGCGAGTTCTGCACCCAGTTGAGCGAGCAGCCAACCTGCCTACAGGCACTCACCCTACACCTGGCCGCACTGCCTCAGACTAACCTGTTCAACCCGACCGCTCTCTGGCTGCTCGACCTGCGCGCCGGTACCGCGCCAACGGACAACAACAGCGTATCGGCCCGCTGGGGGTACGGCGCGGCAACGGTGTTACCCGCCTGGGACTTTCTCGCCGAACTGCTCTACCACCTCCAGTCCGCCGGATTTTCGGTGGTGCGCAGCAGCGACCTGAGCCAGTACAAGGAGCATTGGCTAGGGCAGTTGCAGGTGCTTGACGACCTGCTGGGCGAAAACATCCTGCCCAAGAGCTTCGCCGGGGAGATCAACGCGCTACGCCAGCAGATCACCGGTTTCCACCTCAAGGTACCGCTGATCGGCAAGTTCAGTGTTGGTAAGTCGACCCTGCTCAACTGCTGGCTGGGCGAGGATATTCAGAAGGACGACCTCGGCGCCTGCACCAGTCTGGCCACTGAATTCCACTACGCCGAACCAGACGCGGAAAAGCTGGTGATCCACTGGCTGGAGGACGCCCAAACTGGCCACGTACAGCGCGAGGAAAAACCGCTCACGGCCTACGCCGCGCTACTCGACGATCCGCGCACTACCGCCCGGCCACCGCTGTTCGTAGAACTACACCTGTGCCGCACTACCCTCGCCCGCCACCCTGATCTGGTGCTGGTCGACACGCCGGGCCTGGGCTCCAACAACGGCCAGCATGAACGTGCGCTGGAGCAATACATCGGCGAGGCTGTGTCGTGCATCCTCTGCGTCACCCGTATCAGTCAGGTCGGTATCGACGAGTTGGCCTTCATTGATCGCCAGCGCTCCCTGGGTCAGACGTTTTCCCTACTGGTCTGCCAGGAGGCACTGAACAGCCGTCAGCAGCGCGAACCCCTGCGCCGCTCCCTCGCCGAACAGGCCGGCCTAGACCCAAGCCAGCCGACCCGTGGCTGCTCTGCGCGTGAGGGCGATCTGAGTGGCTTCGAAGATTTGCTCGCCGGCCTCGAAACCCAGAAGGCAACCCTGTTCCACGAACGCTTCGCTGCGCAGATCAAGGCGTTGTTGGTTCAGGCCGAACGCCTGATTCGCCAGCAACTGGCGATGGACACCAGCGCAGAGCAGTTGCTCGAACAGCAAAAGGTCCTCGACAAGGGCATGGCCCGCCTCGAAGAAAATTACGTTAACGAACAGGACCGCCTGCTACGCGACTGCCGCGGACCGATCAGCCAGCAGGTGCTGGCCACCGTCAACAGCTACCTGCGTAGCCGTCGCCAGGCCTACAAGCAGATGCTGTTGGCTGGCCAAGGCATTGGTCCGCTGCTCACCGCCGATGCGCGTAACGCGTGCCAGTTGGCCATTGAGCAGAACCTGACCCCGCGCCTAAAGGATGCCTGCCAACGTTTGGGCAGTCATATCGAGTTCGGCGCCTTCGAGGGCCCGCAACTCTCCGGCGACGGCCCCGCTGGGATGGAGGCCGACCATGGTCTCAGTGCCTCCGCGGCCGGTGCAGCGGCCGGGGCGGCTATCGGCACCATAGTGCCGGTGATTGGTACCCTGATCGGCGGCCTAGTCGGCGGCGCGCTCGGCTTGTTCGCTTCACGCAGCAATAAGGAGAGCGAAGCCGAAGGCAAAGCCAATGATGCGATTGAAACGGTCATTAGCCAGTTGCAAAGCGTGATACCCGACACACTCGACAAGCATGCCCGTCAGTTCATCACCGATATGTGCGATAGGTTAGCCACACAGTTGGCGGCGCAACGGGAAAACCTCGAACGCATCGAACAGCAACTGATGGTAGACCGTGACCGCAAGCAACAGATCCAGCACAAAGCCGAAAAGGCGCTGAACAGCGTCGCCCGATTACTCGACCACAGCCGCCAGCAACAGTCCCTACCTGTGGAGGTCAGTGCCGATGTCGCTTGATTTTAGCTTCTCCCTCGAAGACCTGGAGGCCGCGCAATCGGCCACCACCAACACTTACCTGAGTGATCCCGGCAAAGGCTTGCAACTGATTGTCAGCCTGGTCGGCCAGCCACGTCCGGACGTGGGCCAGGAGCAACAACAGCAACTGCCCGCAACGCTGCACCGGCTGATCCATGAGCGCTTCATCGACCTCACATCCAAGGGCAGCTATCCCGGTGAAGCCCAGGCGTTGCGCGAGCTCCAGGCGCTGGAAGCGTCACTGGAAAACCTTGCTCTGTTTCCCGACCTGGCCAACAAGACCGTAGTCGGCGTCGGTGGTGGTTTCAGTGCGGGCAAGTCGCGCCTGCTCAACACCCTGCTCGGCGTCAACCTGCTACCGGAGTCACTGGAGCCAACCACGGCGATTCCCAGTTTCATCACCCTTGGCGAAGACGGTATCGTTGCGCTGAACACATTCAACCTGCAGATTCGACTGGACCGCGACGGCCTGCAGGCCATCACTCACGCCTTCACTAGCCACTACCGCGACTGCCTCGACGAGGGGTTCGGTTTTGCCCATGTGCTCAAGCTTTTGATGCTCCACTGCGCAAGCTTCGCCTGGAGCAACCTGGCCTTCCTTGATACGCCCGGTTACAGCAAAGCCGACGCCCGAGGTAGCCACCACACCGATGAAACCATTGCCCTCAAGCAACTGACCGAAGCCGACCATGTGATGTGGCTGCTCAGTGCCAAGAACGGTTCGATTCGCCAGGACGATCTGGCGTTTTTGCGCAGCCTCAATCACCCCAAACCGATCTTCTTCGTGGTCACTCAGGCAGATCTGGTCGGCCGCTCGTCTATCAACGCTATCCTGCACAGCACAGCAGAAGCGATCGAGGCTTCGGGCATTCCCTGCGCCGGACTGATGGCCTGGGCGGCGCCGCTGGGCGTCGGCCAGGGAGAGTTGATTGCTGGTGATGATGTTCGCGTGTGGCTCGAAAAGCTGGACGACACTCCCAAATACACCAACCACAGGCGCACTTGCGAACGCGTGCTCGACGGTTATATCCGTCACAACCAGGAAAACCTGTCCAACAGCCGCAGAAAATTATCGCTGTTCAATTCCCTGCTGCCATTGCAAAACAAGCTGCCTCAGAGCGAACAGGCAACGCTTCAAGAACTGCTCCAGGAGCAACGTACCCGACAGAAAGTCTTTGCCGAGCTGGTCGACGCCTTCACTGTTTTAAAAAGCGAAATGCAGGAAATCATCGCGCAGATCATCGGCGATCTAGCCGTTGATGCACTTTCCATCGAAGAGCTCTACGGCAAGGGTCTGACACTTCATGAGGAAGGTGATTACGACTCAGCGGCTGTCTACTTCCTGCACGCTGCAGAACAGGGGAGTTCCGCTGCTCAGTTTCGCCTTGGCATCTATCACGAGCTAGGACAGGGCGTGTGCGTAAACGAACGCCTCGCAGCAGAGTGGTACCGCAAGGCCAAAAACCAGGGTCATGTGGAGGCCCAGTTCTACCTGGGCGTCTGCTACGAGAACGGTGTAGGCGTGCAAGAAAATCTGGAAAGCGCCGTCGCCTGCTACCTCCAGGCCGCGGAGCAAGGGCACCCCGAGGCTCAATACAACCTGGGTATTTGCCTTACCAGGGGAGAAGGGATTGCGAAAGACGACCAGCAGGCACTGCATTGGTTTGAAAAAGCAACCAGGCAAGGTCACCAGGAAGCCCGCTTCCACGTGATCAAACGATCAGCCCAACATGGCAGCCCCGCCGGGCAATACGCGTTAGGGGTGCTTTACGAAAAAGGCCTGGGTGTTTCCCAGAACCTGGAGAAAGCCATTGCGGCTTACCGCAAAGCGGCCGAGGCAGGGCATGCCGATGCCCAATTTGAACTTGGTCGCCGCTTTTTATATGGCGAAGGACTGAGAAAAAACTCCGCTCACGCTATCAGTTGGCTGGAAAAGGCGGCTGCACAAAAACATGCCAAAGCCTCTTCATTGCTCAAGCAACAACAAGCGACTGGCGCCTTTTGGGCGGGAAGCTCAATTGCGACTTGGCAAAAAAATCTCGGGAAAAACTTTCTATGACCGCCAAAACATTCTCCCTAACTTCGCTAACCCCGCATGCCGCAGCTATTGACGCCGAACAACTCAGTAGTCTGAAAACCTTGCTCGACGGGCTTGAAGTTAATCTCGACGCTGTACGCGAGAGCGATCGCGACCTGCGCATCGCAGTTGTTGGTCAAATGAAGGCCGGTAAGTCGTCGTTCCTCAATGCTGCCTTCTTCGGCCGCGACTTACTGCCCAAGGCGGACACACCGATGACCGCCGCGTTGACCAAGATTGTCTACGCCCCCAAAGCCAAGGCTGAAGTGGTGTTCTACAGCACCGACGACTGGGCCGACATCGAACAACGTGCCAACGAGTACCCCGGGGCCTATGCCGAAGCAGAGCGCAAGCTGAAGGAGCCGCCGAAGAGCGATGGCCCTTTCGCCAAGATACTGCCAACACATCGCGTGCACACAGCGGAGGAGATCGACCGCCACGTCCCCGAAGCCATCCGCTCCTCACGGGAGCTGGTGGAAATGACACGCAAGCAGGGTCTTGACGTACACGACTACCTGGGCAAGACCGAGGTGCTGGACGTCGCTGGCGGCGCAGAGAACCTGGCATATGCACTGCAGGACTATGTTGGCAGCGGCGGACGCTTCACCGCCATTACCAAGATGTCCGTGCTGCATGTCGACGACAAGCGCCTGCAAGGCCTGGAAATAATCGATACCCCCGGCTTCAACGACCCGGTGGTTTCCCGTGGCCAAATCACCCGTAGCTTCCTTGGCCAGTGCGACGTGATCTTCCTGCTCTCGGCAGTCAGCCAGTTCCTCACCTCTTCTGACATGGCGGTGCTGCGCGAGCAACTGCCCGAAGCAGGTATCGATGACAAGGCAGTGTTCCTAGTCGGTTCGCAGCGTGATCTTGCCCTGCGCCAGGATCGCGGTATTGCCGTCACGGCCAGCAAACTCGCCGAGCGGGCACCGGCCGAGAAACGTTCTGCTGTACGAACCGGTGCGATGCTGCAGCTACTGGACAAAAAAATGACCGATCAGGCCAGCCTGACGCTGGATGCGCAGATCAGCCAGCCTGGCCAGGACAACAAGACCCGGCGCATCCTCGGCGCCGTTAAAAAATCCGCACCACGCTTCATTTCTAGCTGGGCGTGGCTGCTCGCCGAGCACTTCGATTCCCTGTCCGAAGAAGACCAGGAACAACTCGATCAGCTATGCACCGCCACCGGTTTTGCCTTCGAGCCGAACAGCCTGCGTCAGCTGTCCAACATCCCGGCGCTGCGCGACGAGATCCTCGCCCAGCGCGAACACAAGCAGCGCCTGATCGCCAGCAAGGAGCAGGCGCTTATCGAAGGCGTGCACAACGGAACGCGCGAACGTCTGCAACAGATTGAGCTCAGCCTGCAGGCGCGCAGCGAACAGGTTCGCAACGGCGACATCGGGGAGTTGGAGAGAACCGAGCAGGACATGCTCAGGCGTATGCAAGGCGGCAAGGCGCGTCTGGAAGGCGTGTTTGACGAGCAGTTGGTCAAAGCCAGCCAGCAGTTCGCGCTGCTGAAGACAGACATTCGCGAGCAGGCACAGAAATACTCGCGAATACAGGTTGTTCGAGAGACAACCACCGAAAGTTATCAGGTCGACACTTCGTGGTTCGGCGGGTTTTTCGGCCATGACTGGGAAACGCGCTACCGCGACGTGGTCACCACCTACGCCAGCGCCCAAGATGCCATCGAACAGGTCCAGGTTTTCGCCTTGCAGACCACTAAGGCCCTGCAGAAGGCAATCATCGACTGCGTCGATCTCGATGAGCTGCGCCGTAAAGTTGGTGTCGCCGCGATGTCGCTGTTCGACACCGGCAGCGCCGACTTCGATGCCGAACTGATGCTGGCCGAGGTCAACAAAAGCCTGCGCCGCATCACCATTCCGAATGTTAGCTTCGGCAACAAGGACTACAGCATCAGCATCATTAAATCGTTTGGCAGCGACCGGGTTTCAGAGAGCCAGATCAACGGCCTCAAGGATGCCCAGCGCGACGCTGTAGCCACGATCATTCGCGACCTCGAAAGCGAAGTGAAGGGCAAGGTAGAGGCTATCGAAAGCAGCCTGGGCAGCACGGGTCAGACCTTTGTCGAAAACATGAGCCGCGACATTCAGCAGAGCCTGACCCGCTTGCGCGAAGATATTGCCAACAAGGAGCAGAGCATCAAGCAGATCACTGCAGCCCGCCAGGCGGTGGCGACGGCACTGACTGCGCTGTAACAGCGAAGTGCCGAACAGTTCATACGCCATGGAATATCCGCAAATTCTCGATTCGAGACAGTAGCCTGCCAAAAAGAAGAAATTTAAATGTTCCTTGATAACAGCTTCTCCCTCGAAGAATTGGAGGCCGCCGAAGCCGAAACTGCCAACCCTTATCTGGCAGATTCGGCGCTGGGCCTGCAGTTGATCACCCGACTGATCGCCCAGCCTCAAGGCACGATCCGCAGCGAACATCGCCAGCAGTTGCATCGATTGCACCAAATGATCCACCAGAGCTTCGTCAATCTCGCGGCACGCGACGACTACCCGGCCGAAGCACAAGCCTATCGCGAGCTGGTGGCGCTGGAGCAGTCGCTGGAAGACCTGGTTGCTTTCCCCGCCTTGGCCAACAAGACCGTGATCGGTGTGGGCGGCGGCTTCAGTGCCGGCAAATCGCGTTTTCTCAACAGCATGCTCTGCGTCGATGTGCTACCCGAATCGCTTGAGCCCACCACCGCGATTCCCAGCTACATCGTGCAGGGCGAGCGTGAGGAAATCATCGCGCTGAACAGTTTCACCCAGGAGGTCGCGCTGGATCGCAGTGCTCTACAGGCAATCACCCATTCCTTCCAGAAGCATTACCAGGAAACGCTCGGCGTGGAGGTCGGTTTCGCTCATGTCCTGCGCCTGCTGATGATCCATTTGCCCGGCCTATGGCAGCGCCTCGCCTTCCTCGACACGCCCGGCTACAGCAAGGCGGACCGCAACGACGCCGCGCACAGCGATGCACAGATTGCCCAGCGCCAGCTCGCCGACGCCGACCATATAATCTGGCTGCTCAGCGCCAAGAACGGCTCGATCCGCCGCGATGACCTGGAGTTTCTGCGTACCCTCAACCATCCCAAACCGATCTTCTTCGTCGTCACCCAAGCGGATCTGGTCGGTCGTTCACGTATCCAGGCGATCCTCAACAGCACAGCGCAGGCACTCGACGACGCGGGCATCATCCGGGCCGGGCTGATGGCTTGGGCCGCCCCACTGGGTAATCTCAATGGTCAGCACATTGCCGGCGATGACGCACGCGCCTGGTTGGATACGCTCAATAGCCAGCCCAAGCGCACCCAGAAGCGTTTGGCTTGCGCGCGAGTGCTGGATGCCATTATCGCCCACAACAGCAATGCCGCGGCCAGCAACCGTGAGCTGCTGGCCGCCATGAACGAGCTGCTACCCATCGCCGAGAATTTGGCTGAGAAACGACGTGGAACGGTAAAGCACCAGATCGAACGCTTACGCAATGACCAGCGCCGACTCAACGAAATGGTCGGCGCCTTTGGTGAGCTCAAACAGGAAATGCTCGAGACGATCACCCGCATCGTCGGAGGTGTAGCCGAAGACGAAGAGGTGCAACGCGGCCACGTATTGATCTACAGACTCCGGCGAACATGGCTGAATCGCCCGCTTGCCATCGGTGAGCACTTCGAGATCCGGGTGCTGACGGTCAAGCCGGAGATCAAAAAGATCATCGTAGAGTTCGGCAGCGGGATTGCCTCCACAGGTCTGAGCTTCAGCATGATCCGCGGAGGTCTGCGCATCGACCCGCAGGTTCTGGTCAAGGGCAGTTTACTGCACGGTGAAGTTCGCCTTGTGGATGATGAGCATATCACCCTGGCGATCAGCAACCCGCACGCAACAACATGAGCACTTCGCCGGAGACCTGAGAAGGTTGCAGGCGATGCAGACTCGACTGCAGCATATGACATCACTTCGCGTACCGACGAGCACTCAAAAGCGTCGCAGTCGCGCCAGCCATTCAGCCGCTGTGCGATCGATAACATTCGCTCGCCGGTGACTCATCGCCTCGCTACCGCATTTGGGGCAGCGCGCGAACCAGTCTCCGGGCCCCAATGCATCGCTACGTGGAGCTACAGTTTTTTTCCAACCACACTCATCACAAACAAAAGTGAAAGGTTTGGGTTTAATTGGCATCGCAGCTCTCCTGAAAATTTATCTATAAGCCACAACTGCAGATATTCGGTGAAATCAACTTCCGACATGCAATGCACTGGATGAAGAAAAAACTCTCTTTCACTTCTTCCGGCCCCTCGCCATACTTCAAAGCCAAAAGCCATCATCGCTGCATCGGCGTGAATGTATGTACCCCTAAAAAATCGAGGCAACGGAATGAAATATGGAGCCGACCATGGTCTGGATGACATTCAAATCGACCAGCGAAACCACCTGCTCGACGATATCCGGACCGGCCTGCGAAACTTCAATGAAACCTATGCACTTGACCTTCCACTGGTGCGATTCGAAGGCCCCCTTGAACCCGGACTTTCCTCTAACCTGGTGATCGTTGGCACGCAGCCTGTCTATGATGAAGCCTGGGTTTATAAAACCCGGGATTTCATTCGAAACAACCTGATCGACCACCTCAGCAAGCAAATCTTACGAAGGGTCAGCACGCTTGACCGCCACGACTATTGCTTGAGGGGCAGCTCCTATGCGATCGCCCTTAAGCTTTGCACCACCCATCCCCTCAAGTATCGAACAGGCTTCGGCGATGAGCGCAGCGATTTCAGACTCGACTGCGACACAGGCAAGCTTGCCCTGACATTCAGCGACATTGTCGACCGTGTTTCCGAAGGGTATGAGCGCGACCACATGACCTACCGACTGTGGAGCGAAAAATCTCTGGAACTACTGGCCCAATTCCTATTTTCCGGGGAGTGGGACAGCACGGTCTTCGAGAGTGGAGCCTTGTGGGAGGAACTGAATAGCGAGGGAGAACCGGTCAGCCTTGAATCCTTCATCGAATCGGTCGACCAGACCATATTCGACTTACCGATGGAACGACTGACAGAAGCCAGCTTTCCAGACTATTCGGGCATTATCTTCACTGAGTACGTTCCTGCGGAGAACATGTCGCCAGCACAAAAGGAGCAGCTCTATCGGCAGTACGTCAACCTGCTTGCGAACTGAGACACGCCGATTGATGTCTCCCTGACAACAACTCTACACAGAAAAGACACCCGACTGCACTGGGACGAATGAGTAACTGAACGGACTATTGAAGCAGTACTTTCCCAAGAGAACTTACCTTCCGGCCGCAAATGCAAGTCAAGCTCAGTGCAGTAGCGACACAGCTAATCCCGCTCACCGAAGCTGATTATGACGCTAGCTATTAGGAATAATTCCACCTTGCCAATGTGGGCCTTTTTGACCACAGGGTCCGAGTAAAATCATTGACACCAGCTTTGTCTTTCCTGCATATCGGAGAGGGGCAATCAATGCAATTAAAAACCCCTGAAGGGTTGCCGAGAAGATTCACACACGCGGCAGGTAGGCTTTTTTCGGCAAAAACTTATCTTCAAAACACGCAGGAAATGGGTCATCGGTATGCATGCCCCCAACCGGTTTGCGCAGGTACTGTTCCCAATCGTCCGTCACATTACGCAGATCGATCTCGTCGTTGAACTCGGTGTGACGGCAGGCGTCCATACGCGTCTCGACCGCATGCTTGAGCAATACGAATGAGGCTAATTGCTCCTGGTCGAACGAACGTGTGAGATAGGGATAGTGAATCGCCAGTTCAGCCTCTCCGTGCTCTTGCAACTGCCGGTTTATTCGACCGAACAGCCGATCCACACGACCTACTCGCTGCTCGTTGTCACCAGGCGTCCAAGCGATACCATAGTGATGCACCTTGCGGCATTGCAGATGCAGATTCACACCTTCCTGGAATACCGAAGTCGCCACTAGCACGTTTGGATAAAAAGGACTGTTGAAGCCAAGAATCAGCCGCTGCCGGTTACCTGACTGACCACTGGCGAACCAGGCAGGGCTTTGCAGACTGGTGAGCGTGCGCCAATCTTTCTGCCAGTCCGCCAGCGCATGATCGGTTATTTTTTCACAGATTTGCTCGAAAGAATCCAGGGCCGCGATGAAGTACTTCCGGATCAGCGAACTTGGCAGGCGCGGTGTCATCCAATTGACAAAAGCAAGGTAACGCTGCTGAGCATCGCCACCATGAGAGGTGCGACGAAACTCAGTGAACCAGCTATAGAGTTCGATGATTACGGGGCTGGCAAACAGGAAGCCTGCTTTCACGTAATTGCCGAAGTTTTCGGCGATACCTCGATTTCCCGTCTCGGGGTCCAGCCAGACATCCAATCTCTGACGCGTAGTTTCGGGCAGGCCTTCATACATCAGGCTCCACAGGCTCGGCATTGGCCTGTCGTAATCGATTTGTATTCGGCCGGCCCTATCCGCCAGTTCGCTGCTACTCGCTCCCCCTTGGTGCGATGCAAGACGCGCCTGCAGCGCCGCCGTACCGTAGTCATCGCGATCACGCTCGCCAACATGTTTGCGGTCATACTGCGTATACCCGCCTCGGCGGTAATCACTTGCCGGCTCCAACAATAAAGAGAACAGGCTCTCGGGCTTGCGCAATCGCAAGCTGAAATTCGAGCAGTCCGTACTGCGCTCCTTGTGGTTCTTCTTCACTACAAACAGATCAGCAATGCGGGAGGCCAGCTTTTCATCGCCTTCCTGAGCATCGGCAACATCTGTTTGATCCTGATCATCCAGCAGATCCTGATCGCCCAAATCCTCAGATGCCTGCTGCCTAACAAACTGATTGAAATAACTACGCGACCAACCATTCTTCCGCCACCGCTCTAATATTCGCTCCTGATCTTCCGGTTGCCAGGCCTGGACAATTCGTCGCGCCAGCATCTGGTCACTCGCTGCATTCAAGCGCTGGGTGATTTCCCGAACCGAAGCGATCCGCCGCACAAACACCAGATGCTTGTGTTCGTGCAAAGCTATGCGCGTATCAAAAACATCTTCAGGCTGGCACTCGCACATCAGCGTGTCGTATTTAGGATGCTCGGGATAGCTGTGGAAATACTCACGGTGCAGTTGGGTTAGATGATTAAGAATCTTCGTATCCGGGGCGCCAGAGAATGCCTGTGTGGAGTGATCCTGTTCCGCCTGTGCAGCATCCATAACGTCGGCATCCAGCTTGGCGCCAATGGATTCGAATCCCTCGAGGTAGCCGTACAAAAACCTGCGATTGTTACCAGCCTGCCCCTGTTGTTGCACGAGTTTTTTCTGATACAACGCGAAGAACATCTCGGCTTCAGGATTGTCCTGGAAGCTTGCCGGCAAGGCTTTTTCATGACGATAGTTGTACTTGTTGCGGTAGCCCTGTGCGCCTTGCATCAGACGCAGACGCCGCAACGCATATTTGGTTAGAAGCTCATCAGGCTCTAGTTGTCGCCCGTCGACCGGAGTATCGATGAAGTAGCCAAGAATGGCCGCTATATCCTTGAGCGAGGAATGACTGGGCGTAGCGGTCAGCAGCAAGACTTTCTGCCCCAGCCGATTGCCCGGTTCACCGAAAAATTTTCGGGCTGCTTTGGCGCGCTGTGACCCTCCATCAGCGTTGCGAAAATAGTGGGCCTCATCCACGACGATAAGATCGAACCCATTGTCACCCAGCGATGACTTGAGTTTTCGGTGAATGCCGGCAGCGGCTTGCTGCGCTTTTGCCAACACATCACCCTCTTCCTTTTCGCATTTCAGAACCAGGTTGCTGAGCGAATGAATCGTGGTGAGATGGAGCTGCCCACTGCCCTCACTGACCGCCTTCGCCAGATCCGCAAGCCGCCAGTGCACTTGCGCTTCATGTCGCGGTCTGCCGTCGGGCGCATCGCTGGTCAAATGCTCACCACCTCGGTAGTGGTCGCGCAGGAAGGCCGCATATTCCCGTGCCCAGTGATGGCAAATGTCCCGATTGGGCGCCATTACCAGCACCCGGGCAGAGGGCTTCAGTTTCCATAGCAGCGCCATGATACCTAGCGCCTGAAACGTCTTGCCCATGCCGACCTCATCGGCCAGCAGTGCCACGTTGTGCATGGACAGTTTGTTCCACAAACCGGCGACGCCTTCGGCCTGGCGCGCCGGCATTGAAATACGCTCGCAGCTTGAGCTTGCGTAATGCCAGTCGCGATCAGTCGCATCGAAGTTGATCCAGTCCGCGACCTGTTCTGGCTTCAAGCCCCCCCACTCACTGCGGCGCATAGTCACATTCCTGTTCGACGCAACGAAGATAGTCCATATGCTTTTCCAATCCCCGCGGCAATTTTGGCGGCACCACTCGCAATGTCGACCACAATTCCTGTGCGGGCTTGCGGCGCTCGTAGCTCCGGTATGACCGCACTGCCTGGTCGTAAAGCGAATTGACTTCCTGTGCGAGAAACCAGTTGAACACGCTGGGTTGACTCCCTTGAAGTTGTTGGCGCGTTTTGGCCGCCAGCTCCTGCAGACAACCTGGGTAGCCGAAAAGCCATTTCTCCAGTTGTACCGTTTCCGTGACTGCGTTCAGGCGCTCCCGAAAATGCTCAATCGCTTGGAACAGTCGGAAATAAGACAACGCATCTTGTTCGATAGAGGCCGATGGTATCGGCAGGTCTTCATCCGGCCCGGCACCTGTACGCAGGCACGCGCGGAGCACCGTGTTGTTATCGCTCTGCGGATCAATTTGAGTGACCAAACTGTCGAGCAAATCCTTGAGCGACTCGAATCCTTGCGCACGCCGGAAAGACTGACCGCTTTCAACAATAATCCCCCGATAGACCGGAGGGGTCTGGTTCCGCAGAAGAATGCTGTAGCTGTGATCCGCCAGCATTGCCTCGTTATCCGGGGTAATCCGCTCGATCGGCGTCAGCGAAAAGGTTCCACCCTGACGTCGTGTCCTCCAGTGCAGGGGCATCGCTTCGTTCACACCCGGCAGCTTCAGCCAATAATCACTGTTGGGTTTGTTTGCGCACCAATGTCCCGTCACCGTAAAGCAGGCCCTCTTCCAGTCGTAATGCACGTTCAGGTCGAATGGCAGTTCCTCTGGAATGGTCAGGCTGTCCTCTAGCAACAACAGGTCGCTGGCAAAGTCAGCCTCGGTGACATCGATGGGGTCTCCAAGCATGTCTGCGTTGCGCTTGTAGTTCAGTACGATGCCCGCTTCGATATTGCGCTGCTCGAAACTGCTGGTACCTGCGTGCGTGAAATTCCACGATCCGATCGCCAAGCGGCAACCCTTGGTTGAGCGAAACAACCATGCCTTGGCGTGAGTTATTTCGACGAGATTATGGCGAAAGGAAGGGTTGTGATGAAAAGCCAGGCTCTCATCGTCAATACTCGTTGCCAGTGCTTCGCTCCAAGGCGTTCGGAAATAGCGGCCCTCGAGCCGGTCCGCGACCAGTGCCACCTTCAACCCGGGATTGCTGGACACTTGCTGAAGTCGAGCCAGCAGATCGGGCAGGTCCGCCGCCAGGTACGGTGACCATACCTGCAACGAAGTGATCCTGTCCTGCGCCATGAGTCGATGGAGAAAAGTGTCTCGGTCAAAGCTGTGCACGAACTGCCAATCGGAACCGTTGTTCGCAAAGCGTCTGTCGGGCCAATCGAACGTCAGCTCCCACGGTTCGATCAATGCATTGAAAAACGTCTTTATTTGTTTGTATTGCCCGACATTGCAGACCCGATGAAAAGTGAACACTTCCTGATTGCGTCCCCAGCCACCGACCGTCAGGTTGGCACTGCCCGCGCCTAACACCATCTGTCCCGACTTGCTCTCGAGGTAGATGACTTTCGGATGAAATAGAGTCTGGTCTGTGAAGCCATCGTCTTCACTGAATGCACGCGCTGACACGCAATGAACATGGATGGCCGTACGTTTGTACTGTTCGGCCCCCAGCATGCGTTTGTCGCAGAAGATCCGAAAATCGATGTCTTTTTCTACCAGATACAATTGGAAGCTTTCGTAGTCCATGCGATTGCGTGGCTGATCCATGCCCAGCACTGCCGGCAGCAGGTAAGTTTCGACAAAACCGATATTCAGGTTGAAGCTAGTCAGCCAGACCCGGCGTATTTCGCCCAGTTCCTCCAACTGCTGCTTGAAGGCATCGAGCAGCTTCATGCTGCCACTCCCTGCAAGCCGCCGAGCAAATGACGAAACTGGGGAATGTAATACTGATGCACCCAACAACCCAACGGCCTGTCGGCGAGGGTCGGTTCACTCCGTGGCCGTACATGTAGCTTGAGCTGCACGCCATTGACCAATGTCAGCCACGGCGACTGCCCGCGGCTTTCCATAACTTGCGCATGGTAGTTCAGCAATGCGCACATCTGGGCCGGTACGTCACCCTGCCTGGCCAATATCAGCAAGCGATTCAGCCGTGATTGACCGGTTGCCGAAAGCACCGAAGACATCGCTACGCTCTCTTCAATGGGGGCGGCATAGGATGCCAAGGTGGCGGCATTACGGCCGAGGGCCTCCCAGCGTCGTTGAGCCTCCTCCAAGGATTGGGACTTCTCGGCCAGCATCAGGTTGAACAACAGATCCAGCTCGCCCAGTAAAGGCTCAAGTAGGCGCACGTGTTCAAGCTTGCCCTGCGCTTCTAGCGACAACGGTTGCTTCACCGCCTTCTCAAACACGGCGGCAGCGGATGCGCTGCTGAGCCCCTCGCCGCGCTTGGCGGGTGAGAGCACCTTGTACAGCGCTCCCGGTGCGCCTTGATCCAGCTCCGTGATGGAAAGCCAGAAGTCGCAAGTCCTGGCGCCGACAACCGCCGAAGAAGGAAAGGCCTCAATCAGAGCCAGCGTGAGCGTCGTGGGTATGTCGGAAAAATCCCGCTTCGGCTCGCCACTGTTGCTCGCCAGTAATTCCCGTAGGTGCAGGCGCAGTACGTGGTAAAGGCGGGAGAGTGTCGGGACACTCTTGATCAGTGTCTCTGCGCTTTTCCACAGCGGTGCGGCCGTCGGCAAACTGTAGTGATACTGACGATCGAAAAAGCCCATCTCCACCAGCGGAGTCTTATAGCGACCGCTCACACCAAGCATGGTTTGACGAACCAGTACCTGAGCCTCGCTGTTATGGCTGAACGAAAGCCGAGGGTTCGCGCCGCGTTCATACCACCGGCGTCGTGCCTTGCTGATCCCCAGCACACCAGTGCTTTCCAGGTCGGCAGTGTCTTGATGAGCGATGACGCTATAGACGTACAAGTTTTCCAGGTATACCAGGCAAGCATGCTTGAAGTTGAGATCATTTTTTCCGGCGTAGACTTTTTTCAAACCGCTGCCTAACGCGACCGAGTCATCATCAATCAGGTTCTTGATCAACCAGTGATTGAACAGATTCAAGGTGTAGTTGCGGATATCGTTGGAGATCGAGCTGATCCGGTTCTGAAAAATCTGCTGGCCGAACGCCGACCAAATCACCTGTAACCCCAACGGATCGATATTCAGCTCACTGCCAAGACTGTCGTCATACTCAGTCAGAAACTCATTCAGCAACACACTCGGACTCCTCGGCGGTCCCTGCCATCAAAAACCGAACAGCCGCTGCAACCGCAGACGCGCAAAGCCCAGCCACTTAATAAACCTGCGACCTGCCTGGTGGGGGACGCATGAAGCCAACAAATTCAAAGCGAGATCAATATTTCTGCTTACGCATGGCCAAGAACGCTAGCAAAATGCCATAGTCTTGTACACGTCAGCTTAAGGGCTGCTTTGACTTGCGAATAGAAAACAAAAACCTAACCCATATCCAAGAAGCCTGCCTTATCAAACAGGAACCGGCATTGACGCTATCCATCTTCGTTAACACAGGTTTCCATTAAAGCTTGCTGGACTCATGCCGATATCGTGCAGTGGATTTCTCTTCGTAGCCACGAACGCCTATACGCACAAAGAAGTTGCGAATGTCTGTAGCAGCCCTGATTTATCCGTCCCTCGCACCTTTCCTCGTCCCCCCCTTCCCTTGCCACGGAACGACAGGCGTCAATTCGACTGACTTCACCGTAAGTGCTGCACGCGAGTGCCCATGCAATCCGGATGTCGCGCGCGACACAATATGTCGTGGCCATGTTCGACATTTACTCGTCTTGTTCTACATCTGACCCAGCGAGAGATATCCCCATGCATGAGTCCTTCTATCCGTCGCAGAAACGCTCGAAGCAGCCCGCCTTGTTCCTGGCAATCGATATGTGGGGGATTGAGGGCGAGTACGCCGACGGAAACTGGCATGTCCTGCTTCATCGGTTCGCTCTGGAATGGAGCAAGAAACATCCGGACCAGGCAACAGCAACGCTATGGTCAAGCGTTCAACCCTGCAGCATTTTCGCCAATGGATCGTCTTGCTACGTCTCCGGCAGCTCCAGGTTGCCCGATGCGTTTTTTCAGCAACTGGAGAGCTTTCTACGCTCACAGTTCGGTAACTGCGCCCGTATTGGTGGAGAAATCCAGGTCAATCCGGATGAGTGGCGGGTGTACCTGCACTTTGAGAAAGGCGCAGTCTGGGAGAAGTACAACGGTTATGAATGGAGGGAACTCAAGCTGTGAAGCGGGTTTGGCGAAAACCGCTTCAGCGTCCCTATTAATTACACACACCTCGTCAAAACCAAAAAACCGTAGAGAGCACACCATGTCAGACAGCGCATTTGAAAAGGATTACTCAGACGACTCGTTCTGGGACAAAGTTAAAAACTATGCGAAATCCGCCGGCGAGGCGGCACTGGAACCGGCGCTGAAGATGTACTACGCCGCAACCGACTCAGATACCCCGACCTGGGCAAAAACCACCATCTATGGTGCACTCGGCTATTTTATCTCTCCGATCGACGTCATTCCCGACATCACGCCAATCGTGGGCTACTCCGACGACATCGGCGTGTTGTGCGCAGCGTTGGCAGCGACCGCTAGCCATATCAAGGCCGAACATGTGGCCAAGGCGAAGGAAACATTGAAGCAGTGGTTTTCCTGATTTAAGTGGAAGCCTTACTCCGGTCCCGTTTGGGAGTAAGGCTTCAACATGAACAGATGCAACCATCAGCGTCATGGCATGCCCCTGAACCATGCCCCCCACTCCATCCCTCCTGCAGAGTCAGCCTCATGGATTACCAAACCCTCAAGGCGCGTCACCGACTTGAACGCGACAACCATCACGTCAACCTGACATTGCGTGTGCACCGGTCCTTGAGCTGGTTGCAACGCGCCGAACAAGCTGATGATCCGGACGGTCGTTTCGTGTTCCTATGGATTGCCTTCAACGCCGCTTACGCAACTGACATCGACGAGAACTATCGGCTATCCGAACAGGAAACCTTCCGCGCCTTTCTGCGCAAGCTTTGCGATCTGGATCGCGAACGGCAGATAGAGAAACTGGTCTGGTCCGAGTTCTCGGGAAGCATCCGCGTGCTGCTGGATAACCCATATGTTTTCCAGAGCTTCTGGGATCACCAGAACGGCAAGATCACCGAGCAACAATGGAGTGAACGTTTCGCCGACGGCCGACGCAAAGCACAGTCCGCTCTGGCACAACGCGATACTGCGGATGTACTCGCGGTGCTGTTCAATCGCATCTACACCTTGCGCAATCAAATCATGCACGGCGGTGCAACCTGGGATAGCAGTATCAATCGACCACAATTGCGCGATTGCGGAAAACTGCTCGGTAAGTTGGTGCCTTTGATCATCCATCTAATGTTGGACAATCCCGACACGCTCTGGGGCGACGCATGCTATCCGGTCGTGCAAGCTTGAGTATCAAGGGACTCAATCCCCGCCAGTGGCTGCCTTACGCCAAACATCGTTTTCCCGCTCCATTTGCTTGTACTTCTGGTACAGATCAGAGCTCCTTTTTAGCACCACGACCAGACCCACTGTTGCGAGTACGTTCTTCAGCATTGCCCATCCCTCTCTAGTCCATTGTGTGGATTCCAGACTAAGAGTCAGGCACGACAGAATGTGTCGAGCCTGAACTCTCACTGACCACTATTACCACGACACATTCTGACCATCCCTCGCCCCATCCTGCCGCCTCCACAGCATCAGGAGATCCAGCATGGGAACCCGATTAATCCCTTTCGCACACGGCAGTCGCCGCGCCGTTGACACCTGTGCGCTGTCGCTGAAGTGGAGTTTCCAGCTGCTGCTGGATCTGGGGGGACATCGTACCTTTATCAGCCGGCACGGCCTGAATGATGAGGATCTGGCTCATGAACTGGGTCTGGCCAAATGGATAGACGGCGAAAATTACAGTCCCGCACTTGCTCTGGCGACACTGCGCAAAGGCGCTCGTAGCTTCAACGCCGATCCCCTGTATGCGCCCTACCCGGACAGCCTGGCGACCAATCTTGAGGCATTGGGAGAATTGTTGGGTTTGGCCGACGCAGAGCTTCAGGTGCTCGGTTTTTGCGTGCTGATGCACACCGATCCGACACTCAGTGATGCTACAGATCAGCTGGGAATGCTGGGACTCAACCGTGCAATAAAAGTGCTGTCCGTACTATTGGGCCTGCCGCTGCCGGAGGTCGAGGCCTGCCTGGCGCATAACAGCCCACTGATGCGCACCGGACTGCTGGAAATAAGCAACAACCACCGTTCCGTCATGGCGTTGAGTTCGATGTTGTCGGTTAGCAACCCGGATCTACCTGGCCTCCTGCGCTTCAGCAAAGGCACGCCACTGGAGCTGTTCGCCTATGCGTTCCGTTTGAGTCCACCCGGCAGCTTGAGCTGGGAGCATTACAGTCATGTCAGACAGCCGCTGATGATCGCCGAACGCTACCTGAGCAAATCCTTGGCCCAAGGGCGTCAAGGTGTGAACATTCTGCTGTATGGCCCGCCTGGTACTGGCAAGACTCAACTCAGTCGTCTGATCGCTAACAGCCTGGACAGCGCTCTTTATGAAGTCGCCTGCACTGACAGCCAAGGTGACCCGGTGTCCGCCAAGCAACGTCTGTGCTCCCTGCGCGCGGCCAACAGTGTGCTGCATTCTCAACGCGCCTTGCTCGTACTTGACGAGATCGAAGACATCTTCCAGACCGCCAGCGCAGACGCCAATAGTCGCTCGCAGAAAGGCTGGATCAATCGCATGCTGGAAGAAAATACGCTGCCGTGTTTCTGGCTGAGCAACAGCATAGAGGCTATCGACGCCGCCCATATACGACGCTTCGATATGGTGATCGAGGTGCCCAACCCTCCTCTGGCACAACGCAAGCGGATGCTGCGCGAGTGTGGCGGTGGCAAATTGAGCGATCAGTTGATCGAACACCTCAGTGCACACGAGCGAATGACGCCTGCCGTGCTGGAGCGAGCAGTGCGCGTAGGACTCAGCGTGTCGCAGCGCGCCAGCAAGGCGCTGGATAACACTATTCGCTGCATTGTCGACGGCACGCTGAAAGCTCAAGGCTTCGAAAAACTTCAGCACACCGACGGCGCTTTGCCAGCGCTCTATTCTCCGGAGTGGATCAACGCCGACCTCCCACTGGACGGACTGGTTGACGGTTTGCGCTCTCATCCACAGGCACGGTTGTGTTTCTACGGGCCACCCGGCACTGGCAAAACCGCATTTGGCCACTGGCTGGCGCAGGAGTTGGGCAAGCCGCTGATGGTCAAGCGAGTCTCCGACCTCGTATCCCCTTACGTGGGAATGACTGAGCAGAACCTGGCGGGCGCCTTCGAGCTCGCGCAACGAGAAGACGCCGTACTCCTGCTGGATGAGGTCGACAGTTTTTTGCAGGACCGGCGCAAGGCGCGGCAAAGCTGGGAGGTCACTGCAGTCAATGAAATGCTCACGCAAATGGAAAGCTACCGAGGGCTGTTCATTGCCTCCACAAACCTGATCCTCGATCTGGATCAAGCCTCTCTGCGGCGCTTCGACCTTAAGGTGCATTTCGGCTACCTGGCAACCGCTCAGGCTCAGGCATTGTTTGCCGCACATCTGAAGGCTCTGGCGCTCAAGGACCCACAAAACAGTGCTGCGACTCGCTTGCGCGGCGAGACATACCTGACTCCCGGTGACTTCGCGGCGGTCGCGCGCCGGGGGCGCTTCAAGCCATTCGCCAGCGCGGATGAATTGGCAGGCGCACTGCTTGCCGAGTGTCGATTGAAGTCCACTGGGCAGCAGCGCCCTATCGGTTTCATACATTAAACGGACTAAAGGTTGCCAGATTGTCGCCGATAGGCAGACAACCGGCTTATTCGCCAGCCAAAGGCCAGCTTCAACACTACAAGGATGATTCTCTTGCCTTCAGCCAAGACCCATAGCGCTTTGAGTCGTCAATGGGAGCTGTTGCAACAGCTGCCCAAACGCTCACCCGGTATCACAGTGAGTGAATTGCTGACTCGCCTGACGGCCACTGGCTACTCCATCAGCCGCCGCAGCATCGAGCGCGACCTGCGTGACCTGTCCCTGGTGTTTCCATTGCAGTGCAACGATGGTGGTACGCCCTTCGGTTGGTACTGGAAACCGGGCGTGAGCGTCGAATTGCAGGGCATCACCTTGACTGAAGCAGTGAGTCTCGCACTGGTCGAGGATGCGGTTCGCCCTCTTCTGCCCGGCAGCATGCTGAGTGTGCTGGAACCCCGTTTCGAGCACGCCCGGCAGAAGCTCAAAGGCCTCGGAGAGGGCAACCCTGCCGCCCGCTGGCCGGATAAAGTCGCCAGCGTTCGGCCAGACTTCAATCTTCAAGCGCCGGACATTTGTGCAGATACCCTGGAGGCGCTGCAGCACGCGTTGATCAGCGAACAGCAGGTGCATTGTCAGTACTACTCGGCGCACAACGACAAAATCAGTGAAATGACACTCAACCCGTTGGCCATCGTCCAGCGCGGATTGATCACCTATCTCATCGCCACCGCTACGCGCTACACCGATGTCCGTCAGTTCGCGGTGCATCGCTTTCGCGCAGTGACGGTACTCGACACTCCCTGCCTGGGGCTGGAGTCGTTCGAGCTGCAAACCTACCTCGCAACTGATGCGCTTCAGTTTGGCAAGCCCGAGAAAATCCGCCTGAAAGCCTGGGTGAGTGAGCATCAGGCGCGACTGATTCGAGAGACGCCTTTGAGCATCGACATGGTGCTCGCCCCTCTTGAGGATGGTTTCGAGCTTCAGGCGACGGTGAACAATACCTGGCAACTGCACTGGTGGATTTTGTCGCTGGGCGACTCGCTGGTGGTGCAGGAGCCGCCGGCGCTGCGCCAGCAGATAGGCGAGACGTTGCGCCGCGCCGCTGCGGCGTATGAACCTGAAAACGTCTCGCTCGAATTAGCCGATACAACCGCCTGACTCCAGGCTGAACGCTCAACAAGGTAGAAAGACATGCTGACCCCTTCCACCCTGATCGACATTGCCGGCAATCTGCGCGTTCTGGCGAAATACGTTGAAACTACAGCTATCGATAGCATTCATAACGTGAGCGTGCCGTTCAGTGAGATCCGCAGCGGCTATCCCGTTGAGTCACTGGCGACACTCAAGGACTGGGCCTCTTCCAAGGCGCGCTACATCTATCAGTTTTCAGTTGAGGGCGATGTTTTCGAAGGGCTCCACAGCGCATTCAATGAAGCCAAGGCAAGCCGAAAAAATGATCGGGGTTACTGCCGTCTCAACCCTGCGTCGCCGATGCTGTATGTCGGGAGTTCCTCGGCGCTTGATTCGCGAATCAAACAACACCTGGGCTTTGGTAATAAAGGCACCTACGCCATGCAGCTCTGCCACTGGCTGCCAGAACTTGAGGGGACGTTGCGTATCCAGGCCTGGCGATTCAGCCAAGAGATCGACGGTGCCGTCGTCCAGGCGATAGAAGATGGTTTGTGGGCCTCGAACCGGCCGATGTTTGGCAGGCAGGGCGCCCGGTAAGCATCGCGGCCTGCCAAAGACACCGGCGATTAGTCAACGCCAGCACCAACCGGAGGCAACGCGCAGGCGTTGCCCCCGGAGTTCGATCAGGACTTCTATCTGCGTAACCGGGCAAACCACTCAGCCAATGTACGGTCGAGCATCGTGGCCGGTTGCCGGGTCAACGCCTCGCTTCCACAGCGCTCGCATCGATCACACCAATCCCCCGGCCCAAGGGCATCGCTAAGTGGCGCCACCGTTTTTTTCCAGCCACATTTGTCACAGACAAGCGTGAAGGGTCTTGGTCTTACTGGCATGTCATTGCTCCTGTGTCGCGCTTTCGCTGAATTCGATGTGCCTCCCTGTAGCCTGGAGACTACTGTTGCGGTCTATCGTTAGTAACCTCGATCTAACCTCGCCCCCTTACACCACAGGCAACAAGGCTTGCAGAATTTCCAGCTTGCGCTGCAGCTGTTCCACATGGGCCTTTTCCGCTCGCAGCGCCGATCTGAGCTCGCGGTTTTCCTCGGCATGCCAACTTGCGCGCTGCTGACGCTCGCGCGTAGTGAGGTGCCAATGACTGAGCAAGCGCCACGTTTTAGTGCAGCGCAGGTACAGCGCCACCAGCACTGAAAAGACCAGCCCCAACATCACCATCGATGCCAGACTCTCAGCGGCCATAGCATTGTTCTCCTGAGATAGACGCCGCTCCGAAAGCCAGCCGGTACCAGTGCGTCGCCAAACCGAAGTCTGGCGCCTGACCGCCCACGCCTTTTTCATGCAAAAGCCCCAGTGCTCCCGCCGCCCCCGTGATGCCGCGTTCATAGGCCTGTTCGTAGTAGCAGGCCGCAAGGTCGTGGTTAACGCACATGCCTCGGCCGTACAAGGCTTGCTCGGCAAGATTGAATGCCGCCTCGCCCGATCCCAGCACATACGCGAGTTTGAATAGCCGACGAGCCAGGACGCTATCAAAAAGGACGCGGCTGCCATTGATCCATAGCCAGCCGAGATCATTGAGTGCATCGGGATCCGAAGCGAGAGCGTCATCGCGTAGCGACCGATACAGAAAGCGCAGCAAAACGGGATCGGCCATCGTGGCCAGAGGGTTCGCGGCCTTGATGGTGATGGCGGCCAGCTTCCCGTCGACCGGCGCTTTCAACACTCTCAGGGACGGCATGCCGATGTCTGCATCCGCAGCACAGGACGACCGGGATTCGACAAACTGCATATTCTCGGCAGCGGGCAACAGGGTATCCAGAAACTGGAATACTTTTTCATCTGGGCTCATTCGGACAGCCTTCTGGTTGATCATTCGATAGGTCCCATTATCGAAATACCAGCGACATTTTGTGTCGTGGACGGATCCCGACACATCCTGTCGTGGCTGATCACCACAGTGAAAGCTCACCCTTCACTCGAGCCTGAACCCATGAAAACCTACCGAGCCTTCATGCAGCGTGTGGTCGCTACCGCCGGCCCCCAAGCCAACTTCACCATCACTGTTCAGGCGGTGACCTCTGCCATGGCAAAGGTCACCGCTGAAGCGCAGTACCCAGGCTACAAATGCCTGAATGCACCCACTCAGGTGCGTTGAAGTTTCGCCAGTTCATCTTGCAGTTGCAGCGCCAGTCCGCTGGTACGCTGCACATTGCGACTCACCGCGCCCTCAAACACGCCTGGCCTGGCTTCGACCAGACTGAACCATTGCTTGGCACGGGTGATGGCGGTGTACAAAAGCTCCTTGGTCAACACAGGGTTCAACGCATCAGGCAACACCAATGCCGTATGGTTGAACTCCGAACCCTGGGACTTGTGCACCGTCATGGCGAAGACTGTCTCGACCTCCACCAGCCGACTCGGCATCACGAAACGTACGCCACCACTGCCATCGTTTCGCGGGAAGGCCACGCGTAGAACATGCTCTGAGGAGGGGCCTGGCACCCAAAGGGCGATACCAATGTCACCATTCATCAAGTTCAGGCTGTAATCATTGCGGGTGACCAGTACCGGTCGCCCTTCGTACCAGCCATGCTCACCCGACAACAGTTCACAGCGGCGTAATTCAGTGGCTACTCGCTGGTTCAGGCCCTCAACCCCCCATGGTCCGCGACGTAACGAACAGAGCAGGCGGAATTCATCGAACGCCGCCAACACTTTGCCAGCCCAGCCCGCCCAGACCTCACTGTCCCAGGCACTATCCCTGGAAGGACGCAGGTCTCGTAACTGCTCAAGGTAATGGCGGTAACCAGGGGCATCCCCTTTACCGTTGATAATCAAATCAGTGAGCGCCGCATCATGCTCGCCTCGCAACTTGAGGTTGAACAGCTGCGGTAATTGCTGATCCAGTAGCACCCGTGCCTCAGCAGCGTTTTTCTCATTGACCAGCTTCGCCAGACGCCCGATCCCCTGCTGCGCGTCGAAGCGCCTGGAGTAACGCAACATGATGGTTTGCTGGGACAACGGATCGCCCAGACCGACTGCCGTTTGCAAACCCGGAGCACTGACCGCCTCGCCACTGTGGGCTTTCAACCAGGCCGTGGTCTGCTCGCTGTAGCCTCCGGCTTCGGCATCACGACAGAGGTCGCCCAATACCGAACCCGCATCCACCGACGCCAGCTGATCCTTATCACCCAGCAGGATCAACCGGGCTTGCCGGGGCAAGGCATCGAGCAGGCAAGCCATCATTTCCAGATCGATCATCGACGCTTCATCGACCACCAACACATCCAGTTCCAGCGGCTTATCCCGGTGGTGAATGAAGTTGCGCGAGTCCGGTCGGCTGCCCAGCAGGCGGTGCAATGTAGAAACATCGGTCGGGATCGCCTCGCGCACTGGGGCATTGACAGGCAACTCACGGACAGCCTTGCCGATGGATTCGGACAAGCGTGCGGCCGCCTTGCCGGTGGGTGCGGCGAGACGAATTCGCAGAGGTTTTCCTTCCTCCACAGCGGGGGTTTGCAGCAGCCCCAGCAGGCGCACGACTGAGGTGGTCTTGCCGGTGCCGGGGCCGCCGGTGATGACACTGAAATTGCCTCGCGCCGTCAGTGCGCAGGCAATTTTTTGCCAGTCGCTGCAGCGTTCACCGTTAACCTCGAAGGCGTCAGGGAACAAGGCATCGAGCCGACTGGAGAGTTTTTCCGGAGTTACCGCGTCCACATTCAAGCGGCCACTCAACGCCTGGGCAATGCTGCGCTCGTAGTTCCAGTAACGACGCAAGTACAGGCGCTGCCCGGTCAACACCAACGGCCGCTCAGGGAAGCGCTGGTGCCCGTCCCGGTCCTCCACCATCGGGCTCAAGGCCAACGCCTGGCGCCACTGCGCGACATCCAGGCCCAGTAACCATTGTGACGGTAGCTGGCTGCCCTCCTCGCCTTCAGGTGGCAAAGACAACACAAAATCAGGGGCTTGCAGTGTGGCGGACAGATCAAGGCAGGAATGACCACGGCCCAGTTGGTGACTGGTCATCGTCGCGGCCAGCAGCACACTGGCTTGGGCCTGGGAGTCCTGTTCGAGAATGAAGGTGGCAAACGATCGGTCCAGCGCGCGCAACCAGCCACGGGTCACCCAATTGTCCAGTTGATGCAGCAGTTCGCTGTTGCTGGCGTCACCAATGAATACCGCCGGATGATCAACGTTGCGTTGGCTGTTGCTGAGTTGCTTAAGGGTCTGGCTCATGCGCTGGCCTCCGCGTGTTGCCCCATGAAGAGTTGGTCCAGCTGTTCAATCAGTTGCCGCGGCGGCCTTTCAAAATGAACTCCTTGCGTTGGCGCCTGGTGGCCACGGACGAACAGATACAACGCCCCGCCCATGTGCCGTTCGTAGTCATACCCCGGAAGGCGCAGCTTGAGCTGGCGATGCAACGCCAGCAGGTACAGGCACAATTGCAGGTCGTAACGCTTGTCCAGCATCGTCGCGACCATCGCCTCGGCGTCGTAGGCCTGATCGTTGCTGCCCAGCCAGTTGGATTTGTAGTCCGCCACGTAGTAGCGACCTTGATGTTCAAACGTCAGGTCGATGAAACCTTTAAACATGCCGTTCAACTCGTTGGAGGCCAGCACGGGACGCGGTGCACCGCCCAACGTGTATTGCCGCACTAGCGCGTCAAGGCGCTGAACGTTCACGGACCGGCTGGAAAACCAGAACTCCATTTCGACCTGATAGGTACTCAGGGTCGAGAGTTTGAATTGAGTGCCGTTGAATCGCAGGGGAGCATTCAGATAGCTTGCCAGCCAATCGGACAGAGGTTCGATCCAGGTTTCCCAATCACGCAGATTGCAGCGCCGGGCAACGGTGTTATGCAGGATTTCAGAATTGCCAGCAGTCTTGGCGAAGCCTTCGCGGCCGGCCCATTCGAATAACCCGTGCAAGAAAGTGCCCGGGCCCGCGCCCCGAGGGAAACCGTGAATCCCGGCCCCTGCAGGCAAGGTTTCAGCTTCGCCCTCCTCCTGCAAATTGGCTTCCAGCGCGGTCGCAGGCTCAAGGCTGACACCCGGCTCTGCCCCCATCAGGACATTGCCGTCAGCAATGGCCAAAGCGGAGTAACTGGCAATCCACCAGTTCGCCGCGAGCTTGTGCAAGGGACGCAATGCCGGCCCCACGGACGGTTGAGTTGGTGCCGTATGGACATTGTCAGACGGCACGGGCGCTGTACGCACCGCAATGTCTGTGCAGCCGCTGGCCAACGCCTCAACCACGTCGAGCAGATTATCTGGCGCGATCGCCTTCTCACCTGCCAGCATGTAGCCCAAACCTGCCTTGTGCAGATCCGTCGATGCGCCTCCAGCCTTGAAGCCCTGAGGGGCCACACAGATCCAGGTGGCGTAACGGGCTCGGGTCAGGGCGACGTAGAGCAGACGCATTTCTTCGCCCATGCGCTCATCGTTGGCAAGCGCTTGTGCCGGTTTTGCCAGATCACCCTTGACCAGCTCAATCACCAGACCCTTGTCGTCATGGAACATGGGCGGTGTTGTGCTTCTACCATCGATCGCTCTGGCGCTGCAGGCAAACGGCAGCAGCACCAACGGATACTCCAAACCCTTGGACTTATGCACAGTGATGACCTTGATCAGGTCCGAATCGCTTTCCAGGCGCAGAATTTCCTCTTCACTCTGGCCGTCTACCTGCTCGGCCAAGTGGCGGATCAGCGCATGCTCGCCATCGAGTTCGGCGGCGCTGCGCTGCAGCCATTCGGCCAAATGCAACAGGTTGGTCAAGCGCCGCTCGCCCTGATCTTCCAGAAGCAAACGGGCCGGCACCTTGAATGTAGCAAGCAGCTTTCGCAGCATGGGCAGCACGCCTTGCTGCTGCCACAACAGTCGAAAATCCCTGAACAGCAACACCTGTTGCTCCCAGAACAACTCATCCTGGTTCAGTTGCTCCAGCGTCTGCCATGACAGCCCAACGCTGCGGGTCGCCATCGCCGCTCGCACCAGCCGATCGCTCGTGGGCTGAGCGCAGGCCCGCAAGATATACAACAGGTCTTTAGCCTCTTCGCTTTCGAAGACTGAATCCCTATCAGAGAGATAGACACTGGCCAGATGCCGATAAGCAAGGGCTTTGCGAATGGCTTCAGCCTCCTTGCGATTGCGCACCAGAATGGCGATATCGGCAGGCCGCAAGGCGACAAAATTTCCATTGCCATCGCGCAAACCGGAGCGCTCGGATGCAGCAGGATCAAGCCAGGCCTGAATCGCCGATGCCGATGCTTCAGCCGCTTTGCGCAAGTACGTGGCGTTACTGATCACGCCCTCCGTCTCCAGATGCCAAAACGTCAAGGCCGGCTGATCCGTACCGTTGATCTGCAAAACATCGTCGCGTCCATTGGCTTGAACGGTGTTGAACGGTACCGGGTTGCCCTGGTCTTCTTTGGCGAAACGAAACGCGCCACGCGGCTGGGCTTCGGCGAAGCGGAAGCAGTGGTTGGCCGCGTCGACCATCGCCTTGGTGGAACGATAGTTGGTCCCCAGCGTGTAATGACGGCCAGCCGTGGCCTCTCGCGCCTGCAGGTAGGTGTAGATGTCCGCCCCGCGAAAGGAATAGATCGCCTGCTTCGGGTCGCCAATCATGAACAGGCCACAGTCATCCAGGTTGTCGGGAATGCGGTAAATGGTTTCAAAGATCCGGTATTGAACCGGGTCGGTGTCCTGGAATTCATCGATCAAGGCGACCGGATACTGCTTGCGAATGGTCTCGGCCAGACGAGGGCCGGACGGGCCTTGCAGTGCATGGTCGAGGCGATTGAGCAAATCATCAAAGCCGATCTGTGCCCGACGCAACTTCTCTTCATTGAAGACATGTTGCACCTCCCGGAGCGCATGCAGCAGCAACTGTGCCCGGATATCAAGACGCTTGCCTTCGTGATCGACCCAGGCATCAATGGCCTCAAATGCCGGATGCTGCTTGGCGATGCCCCCTTTATTCAATTTGAACCGGGTTTGCCCGCACTTGCGTACGTGAACGGATGCCGGACCTCCCTGGCTCCAGGCCGCAAGCTCGGACAGCATCTGATCGAACAATTCATCAGTTTTTTTCAGGTACGAACCGCCGCTCAACACCCCTCGCATGTTATGCAACGAAGCCTGCACGCCAGCCAGATCATCTAACCACGCGGCTCTTGCGCGATTTTCAAGGGCAATACATTCGGCTGACCAATCAATGGAGGCTTGCAACAGAGCGTCAAGTTTCGACGGCGCGGTTATCAACGTCCCCGCTTGCTGGAACTCAGCGTCTGAACGTGAAAGCAGGGAATCCAGCCCCTTTTGCAGCACAGCGGGGCTTTCGAAGCAATCGGCGACAACTTTGGCCTGCTCTGACGACAAGAGGTAAAAGTGCCGACGCCAATAATCCCTGATCACTTCCGCCAGCAACTCGCTCTGATCGGTTTCCAGTGTCTGGGTGAACAGGCTGCCACTGTCGAAGGCATGCTCGCGCAACATCCGGTAACACCAACCATGAATGGTCGAGACCGCCGCTTCATCCATCCACTCACCCGCCAGTTGCAGCCGGCGCGCGCAATCGGGCCACTCCTTTGGCGGGTACTCGGCACGCAGTTGCTGCAGTAGCTTGTCATGTTTGCGATCAGGCTCCACAAAGCACTGCGCCGCTTCGGTCAAACGTGCGCGAATACGGTCGCGCAGCTCCTGGGTCGCGGCGTCAGTGAAGGTCACGACCAGGATCTGCGGCGGTGTCAGCAGGTCCTTGAAGGCGGCCTCACCACCATGGCCAAGCACCAGGCGCACATACAGCAATGCAATGGTGAAGGTTTTGCCGGTACCGGCACTTGCCTCGATCAATCGGCTGCCATGCAAGGGAAAGTCGAGGGGGTTGAGATTTACCGGTTTCATTGGTCGCTCCCTGCGCGGCTAGAAGAAAGATGATTGAACAGTCCGCTATACAGGCGCTTGGCCCATGCGGCGAAATGGCCGGACGCGCATAGCTGGTCGAAGTCAGCGTACGCACGGCGCAAGGCGAAAGAGCTCTGCGCTTCTCCAGTCCGCATGTAGCCCCCCTCGAACGTCTCGCGGGCCTTGTCGGAGGCCGCATCGTTGTCTTCCCCGCCTTCCCCGCCTTCCCCCGCTTCCTCGAGCCAGGCGAATGCGCTTTTGCAAGCGACGGGCAGCGGTTCACGCATGCCCGTCACCCAAGCGTCAAGCAGCGACTGCAACTGCTCCTGCGCTTGTTGCGCTGGCATTGGCCGAAACACTACATCCCCGTTCAAACTGACCAGGATCGTGGTGCAGCCGGGTTCGCTCAACTGCAACGCCAGATGCCGCACCCACGGTCGGACCAGGTTGTGCCAGCGCCAACTGTCTTCGTTGCACAGCTTCTTGCTGTCCAGTTGCAGGTACGCTCGCTCACCTTGTGAATTACGACGAATGCCCCCCAGCCAGTCATTCAATCCAGGGCTCGACTGGTGCGCCGCAATCGTTGCGGCGGTCTGGCCATCCTCGATTTCAGGCCACGCCTGCAACTGCGCGTGGTAACGCTCCAGCATCTCCGGTAGCGGTTCAGCCAGTGCCGATGCGCTCAACGCGCCGAACCCACTCAGCGGCAACTTGCCTTCGCGCTGCAAGCGCTGAACGTGCAGATCAAGTTCAGCCACCGCACGCTCAGGTCGGTAATCCTCTTCAACCCAACGCTTGAGCGCCTGGCTGAGTCTGTCCTGGTGCTGCCAGTTCTCAAGGCCGTCGAGCTGAAAGGTTTCGTCGTCGCGGCTGATCAATTCGTCATTGTCGAAGTTGACCTTGAGACGTTGCTGGAAGAATGCCCCGACGGGATCACGTACAAAGCCGGCCAGTTGGCGCAGGGTCAATGGCGTGTCTTGCCCGAGCTCTGGCAGCAGGCTGACCGATTGCTCCTCGGTCCGGCCCTCATGCACCTCACGCCACTCATGAGAATAAGTGAACAAACCATCAGGCCCCGGCTGACCGGCAAAGTAACCAGCGCTGAAAGGCTGTAACGGATGCTCCTGAGTCAAGGCATGCAGCAGCGCATTGGGCGTCGCCGATGGCTGCGCCAACCGCCAGCCACTGGCCAGATGATCACGCAGTTGACCGATCAAAACCGAAGGCACTCGCTCACTGTTGTCGCGGATATTGCGGCCAACCCAACTGACGTACAGTTGCTCCCTGGCAGACAGCAGCGCCTCAAGTAGCAGGTAGCGGTCATCCTCACGCCGTGAGCGATCTCCGGGGCGGTAATCGTTGCGCATCAGGTCAAAATCGACAGGCGATTGTTGTCGCGGGTAGTCGCCATCGTTCATACCCAGCAGGCACACCACCTTGAATGGAATCGCTCGCATCGGCATCAGCGTGCAGAAATTCACAGCCCCTGCGAGAAAACGCTGCGACAACCCGCCCTCCTCAATGCCGGAAAGCCAGGCTTCATGCATCACGCTCAATGGCAGTGGTTCACTGAACTGCGCAGACTCGCAGGTGCGCAACCAGTCATCGAGCAGCTTGAGCAATTGATTGACCAGCAATTCTTCGGCATCACCCACCGCCCGGAAGAACACTTTCAACAGCGATTGCAGGCGCTCGACCCAAAGCACAGGTGTTGCCGGCTGCTGCAGGTCCTCACGGGCAATTTCCAGGTGGTCAAGCAAGGTCAACAAAGGCCCCGCCAGTGCCGCTTCCAGTCCGGACACTTCATCGTAGGGCTCGATTCCATTCAGTTCAGGCCCTTGGCCGGCAGCGTAGCCCAGCAGCATGCGGCGCATACCGAAGCGCCAGGTGTTTTGCTCCAGGCCCGCAGGCATGTCCAGGCTCTCGCGCTGTTGGGCATCGAGTCCCCAGCGCACACCGGCACCATCGATCCAGCGTTGCAGGATCGGGACATCTGCTTCTTTGATGCCGAAGCGCGCACGCAGCGCCGGCACATCCAACAGGTCGAGAATATCGCTGACGGCGAAGCGGCTATGAGGCAGTTTGAGCAAGTGTTCGAGAGCAATCAGCAATGGCTGGCGCCCGCGCTGCCCCTGGTCAGCCAATGTAAAGGGCAGATAACGAGGGTCATGACGCGGCACCTGACCGAACACGGCCTCGATATGCGGTGCGTAGGCGTTGATGTCAGGCACCATCACAATCACATCACGCGGGCTTAGTTCAAGATTGGCACTGAAGCGGGCGAGCAACTGATCGTGCAGCACCTCCACTTCACGCTGCGCACTGTGGACCACGTGAAAGCGTACCGAGCGATCTTGTGCAACGTCGACAGCGCCCCATACTTCACGCGTTTCAGCTAAAGGACGCAATTCAAGAATGTCGCTTTGCAATTGACCTAGCAGGCTTGAAGGTGGCTCGTCATTGAACAGATCGATTCGCCCGCCGTTTAGGCCCTCGAACAGGTGTCGATAACTCGTCGGCTCGTCATAGTGGTCGAGCAAATTGATGTAGTCGCGACCTTGCTTACCCCAAGCTGCGAGCAATGGCTGGCCATGTTGGCTCGCCGCCATAGAAGCACTTCTGTTTGGCTGACGGCGATAGGCATGGCCCAGCAAGTCTTTGTCAGCAACGATATCCCCCCAGTGATGGCGACAAGGGTTGTGCACACACAGCAACACCTGACTGTAGCGCGAGAGTATGGCCAGGGCTTCCAGAACCTGTGCCGGCATAGACGAAATGCCAAACACCACCACACGCCGAGGTAAACCATTCGGGGCCTGCCCTGCTTCACGCAGGTGTGCGACAAAGCGCTTGTGAACACCGGCGCGGCTGCGCTCAAGCGCCCCCTCGCCAACATCCGCCAGCACTTCACGCCACAGCTCCGCTTGCCACAGGTTATCGGGACCCAGCGGCTTCACACCACCTTTGATGTGCTTTAGCTGATCACTCCCGGCCGCCCAGTCCTCCAGCCAATCGGCGCGATAGACCTGATACTGATCAAACAGGTCCGCTAGCCGCTCGGAAAGCTGGTGGAGCTTGCGCTGATCGTCATCCTCTTGGAGGAATTGCTGCAAGCTACTGAAATTGGTTTTGCTGAGCAATTGAGGCAGCAAGCGCATGAGCCGCCAACTCAGAGCAACCTTGTCCAGCGGCGAAGATTCAGGTGTTGTCTCGGCCCCCAAAACAGACCGATAGGCCTGCCACAGGAAGCGCGCTGGAAGTTGCACATCCAATGCTGCTGCGATACCGCAGCCACCGTTATCAGGATCGTCGGCCAACGCCAGCTTCAGCCATTGAGCAATGCCGTTGCTGTGTACCAGCACGACTTCATTTTCCAGCGGGGCTAACGGATAGCGCTGCATCCAGTTCACAGCTAGCTCACGCAAATCGTCCAAACGATTGCCATGAATGATCATGAAGCCAGGCTTCAACGAGTCCGCATCCTGCATAAACGATTCCCTCAGGTCTGAACGCTCAGCTCTGCGATATAGAGCAGCAAAAGGCCATCACTTTAATCCGATATGGCTATGCATCACCACCTCTACGAGGGTCTGCACCACCATCAATGGGAGCCGAGGATAGGCTGCCGATAAAGCAAGAAAATGCTGTTGTTGTGCACAAGACAACCTCTCATGCATTACTAATCGAGTAAGGATGGCAGTCACTGCGAGTAACAGTCATTTTCGATGGAAAATCACCGAGGAAAAAAATTCTATTCTATTGAGCCCGCCGCTAGAACATTTGCCCTCAGGTCAAGGGCGATTTTAATGCTTCGAGGTTCAGAAATGTGTCGAAGTAGGTTTTGCGCAGATACTCAAGGTCCTCTTCCCGGCCGCTGATTGCTTGGGTGAAATTCCCTGGGGAGCGTTTTGCATTTCGGCACAATGCGGCATTAGTCCTGGCCATCTTCATCAGCCGCTCGAGACTAGCAGCCCTCCCCCACTCTCCGAGATATCGAGTATCAAAGTAACTGACTTCGAGGGTCATTGAACAATTTGGTGAGGATTTTTATTCGCGCGACAACTGGCTGACCATTTAAACCAACATGGTAACCGTAGTGGCTAAGCAAACCCGCCTTGATCCACCCAACGTCGACCAGATCAGCAAGCGAAGCCGGCGCATCAGTTGTTGGCCACTTTAGGAAAGCATGTCTCCGGTCCATACAGAAAGCAGCAAGATACCCAGCTCACCATTACCTCCCAGGTACAAGGCAAAGACGGTTGAGTAAGTAGCTTGCCAGCTACTCACTCAGGGCCGATCCTGCGGATGTTCTTTTTTTGGAAGTCGGGCAGAATCCAACGCCCATTTAGCTTCCACTAAAAACCTATGAAACTGCTCAACACCTACGACGACCGAGATGAGGCCGAAGCCGCAGCCGAAAAGCTCAGCGGAGAAAAACGCCTAGCCAGCGAACGCGACGCCACCGTGGTCATCTACAACATGTTTGGCATTCCCAGCTGGGGTAACTTTCATCGTCTCGGCATGTACAACCTTAGCGAACTGAAAATCCTGCTGGATAGCCGCAATTCCTGGCAGCCCAGCGAGCAGACGCGGCATGCTGAAATCCTCGCCATGCTAAAGACAGTGGCCAAGAACTACGGGATCGAAATCCCCAAGCATTGGCTTTAGAAGCGGGGGTCGATACCGACGCCCGCCGCATAAACACCTACTAAAACCCGAGCGCCGTAAGATCACTACAGATAGCGTCTAAGCATTCGAATGACTCTTAGAATGAGCTGCTGCGGGATGACGGCGGAATCAAACATAGTCGCCAGCCAACACACTTTCGTAGAGGCTCTTCGCGCTCGTTGCATTCTTGATTGCTGCCCTGACATCGGGACGGGTTAAATCCAGCACACGTAGCTTACCGCCAGCCTCTGCAATTGACTCGATGCGCCGGTAGGCAATGGCATGGGTCTCAGCATATACAGCCAGCCCCTTCAGCTTGGGCAGCGCATCGACCAAATGCAGACCATGCGGGTCAACTAGGTCCACCACCATATTGCCGTCCACCTCAACGAAGAAGACAAAATCGGGACGGACGATCTTATATTGCTCATCTTCAACATAGGCGATGCCCAGCGAGGACTGTCCCGGCTGCTGCGGATTTCGGTACCAAAATCGGAAGCCGATGCGATTGAACTCAGTTTCAACAACCGTACGCTCCCAATCGTTGAGTTCGGCCGGGTACTTGCCACCTTTGTCACATAGCAGATGGTTCTTCCAGGTCGGGAAGGCGACCTCCTTGTCGTTCTCACGCGCCTTGGTTGCCTCATAGCGAGATTCGGGCTTAGCCAAATCCACGCTCTGTGGCTCAGTGCTCATTTCCGTGATTTGCCGGTAGGATTCCTTGCGGTCGTCGGTCAGTGCTTTGATCTGCGGCGCATAAGTCATTAGCCACGCCTTCGCAAGCTTGTCAGCCTCTGTATCAAAGTACGTCTGCACTTCCGTAACTAGCCCCAAGCCTGCGACGGTGACGCGTGCCTCGACGATAGCCTCCAGGTATTCCTCCGGGTCGCTGTCCACACTGGCGACCTTCTGCGCTAAATGCTCGACATAGGTGCGGGAAATGTCCGGGCTGAAGATGCGCGCCGCACGCCGATAGGCGTCGTCGATCACCGCCATGTCGGCGTCTTCCCAGAACTGATCGAAGTTCTTTTCCTTACCCTTCAAGTCGGCGATCACAGTCTTACCGTCCACGGTCATCACTGATTTGCGTTTCGCCTTGATTTTTTCTTTCTGGCTTTCCTGGAACGCATCTAGATCCTTGTGCATATGCGCATGAGCCAGTCTCCCAGCGCGAGGAAGGATGTCATCTGACGCCAGCTCGTGAGCCAATGAGGTCAATCGCCTTGCCGGTTTTGCTCCGCGCTGCGGTCGTGTTTGCGATGGCAGCGCCTCGAATGCCTCCCACACAGCTGCGGACGCATCGGGGTGAGGCGTCACCTCTACGTAGTCGATAAGGATGCGTCCGGAGGGTGGCGCCGTGTCGTCGCCCTGCATCAGGGTATCAACGACCGCTTCAACAGTCTTACGGTTGAACTTCGGTAGCAAACAGTCCACTGCGTTTAGCCGATCATTGCCGGGGATGCGGCGTGCCAACGGTGAACGCATCATGCGGCCCAGCAACTGGGTGATGTGTGTGCGGTCGCTGGCGCTACGGAAGGACACCATAACCTCAGCGCGTGGGCAGTCCCAGCCGGTACTGATGGCATCCTTGGCAATTAGTACACGCACCCAGCTGGATTCCTGGACGCGCTGCGGCTCGATGTAGGGCACGTCGCGATTGCCAAACCGCTGTGTGGTATGGTCGCCGAAGACGTGCGCCACACTGGCTGCCGGCAATTCAGGGTAGCGCTCAAAGATGGTGTCCAGAGCGCGTCCGATTTCGTTCGGGTCAGGTGTATTGGGAACCTGCAATACCATCAGAGGAACGACGATACGTGCCTCTTCTTGCTGCTTAGCATACTCAACCCAGGCAGCGGTTGACTCTTTCAGCTTGTCAGTAGCACGCCGTACCAGCACGGTATCGAAGTCACCGACTTCATCAGGAATATCCAGCAGGATGGTGTCCTTGATAAGGCCGGACTCCTGAACCTTGGCTGCATCCACCACCACGTTCGGCAGCTTGATGTGCTTGCCCGCAAACTCAATGGCCTTATTGAAACGCTCCACCGTCGCCGAGATCCCCCAGACCACTGAGATGCCTGGGACTCCGCCGGAACCATTGATAAGCCGCTGGACAATGGTGCCCTTTTCCTTCGACGCGGCGTTACCCATGCCGCGATGCGCCTCATCCAGGACGAGATAAAGCGTCAGGTCAGGATCTTCGATGGTGTTCTGAATCGTGTCCCAAATGGTATAGGCCCGCAGGTCGGGACGAGTTTCTGGAAGCAGGTCGCCCGCCTTGGCCTCCAGTTCCTTTTGGTCATAGCCACGTACTAGTAGGCTGTTCTTGCTCAACTTCTGCGTGTTGAGAAAGTAGATTTTCCCGGCCTCGAATCTTGGCCGGTTGAAGGTGTTTTCCACCACTACCAGGTCGGTATGGTTGATTCGGTCACTCGCTTCTATCAAGCGGAAGCGGGTCTGCTCGTTCAGTGATGGGTCGTCACTAAACCAAATGACCACAGCTCCGGGGTCAGCATCAAAGTCAAATTCGTCATCGCCGTGAAATAGCGCCTCGAAGGCGGCAGCTGCCATGACGGTCTTACCCGCACCAGTTACGGCAGTCAAAGAGAATGCGGTCTTGTCTGACTCGCCATGCCATAGGCGACGAGCCTTCCTGATATTGGCCAAAGCGTCGCGCACTGCATCGCGTTGGTAGTCCTTAAGGGTGAACTTCATGCCTTATTCCCCGTTGGCAAAGCTGAAATTGGTCAGGTAAGACTCGTACAGGCGTACCGGCTCCACGCCATCAGGCAATCGCTTGGCAATCGCCTGAAAGCAGCGGTCGTCGTCGGTGATGATGTAAGCGACGCACAAGGTTTTTGCCTCGGTAACTGCTTTGATGAAGGGGGTTGCCGCATCCATCTCGGTCAGCAGGCCATAGGTATCTGCCACGGCCCAGCCGTCAGCGGGCAGCTTGTCGATGCGCTGACCTTGCGCACCAGCGCGCAGCCATAGCAGGGAGGCGATACGGGCATAGGCCAGGTTGTGGTTGACTGCGTTCCTGGACTCGTAGGTCAGGGTGAAGAACTCGGCGTTCTCGTCGAAACCTTCAGCCATCGGGAATTCGTCGGTGAACTTGTAGTCGCCCTTGATCGGCTCGCCGTCTGGTGTCTTGCCTGTAATTGCCGCGGCCACACGCGGTTTGGTGATGTAGTCGCAGATGCCGTATTTTTCCCACTCTGCATCGCCAGGACGAAGACCTTGTTTGCGTAACGCCTTCTGTTCGTCAGCTGCAACCTCGTTATTGGTAACACAAATGCACTGACGATGACCTCCGTCCTGACTGTTCAGACGCATAACAGCGTGTGCAGTAGTGCCTGAGCCACAGAAGAAGTCCACCACGATTCCACCGGGCTTCTCTGCGAGAAATACTCGCAGCATGTCTTCAACCAGATAGAGCGACTTCGGGAATGGGAACTTCCGTCCCGGAATGAACCGACTCAAGTGCTCAGACCCGTACATGCCCGCGTTGTGCGAGTCTCGGTACCATACCGTGCGCGGGAGTTTCTTTCGCTCGATCTCTTCAGCATGCTCCAGCTGAAGGACACCATTCTCATCGCGTCCAGTAATTCGGATTTCGCCGGCTTTGATGCGCATGAGATCTTTGGAAATCAGGTAGCTGATTGACCATTGGTCCCTAGCTTTGTTGTATGCGCCAACCTTCGCAGTTCCTTCACCGGCGTACTTACGCAAAGAGTCGACACCAAGAGTCCATCGGCCTTCGGCACCGTTTGTGCGGATCGGCCACACAGCAACACAGCCTTCCGGAACTTCAACGCTGAATCGATCAGCGTCGAGCGGTAATGGATCGCCGACAGAGACAATCGCTCGGCGAAGAGGGTCAATGAAGATCGGGTAGAACTGTCGCGGTGAATCTGCTCGTAGAGAGTCGGTGCCTCGACGCATCAATCGATTCCAGATATCGATTCGTTGTTTAGCAATAGTCTCGTCAGAAGTAAGTAAGTCATCAGGACCTTGTGCCACTCGGGCGCCGCCGATAAAGACAACAAAAGCATATTCGTCTACCCGGGCAAACTCCTGGCCACGAGCCACACCGCGTTGATTGGTTACCGTGGTCACCATCTGAATGCGAGAGCCTGCGAAAACTTGCTCTAAAAGAAGACCTAATCTGTTTACCTCTTTCTCGTCGATAGTCACGATGAGTGCGGATGTCTGCGGATTGAGCAGCTCGCGCGCTACGAGCAAACGTCGCTCCATCATCGCCAGCCACTTGCTGTGACGGTACAGGTCGTCCTTCTCGACGTAATCGTTGCTGTATTTCCAGTCCTTCGCCCCCGTGTTGTATGGCGGGTCGATGTAGATGGCGTCCACCCTACCGCGATGGGTGTAAGTCAACGCCTTCAGCACATGGTAGTTCTCGCCATTAATGACGGTGTGGAACGGCTTGTCGTCGCCACGTTCCACCTTGCCCGTACTAATCAAACCCGGAAAGATCGTGTCGCGGAACTCGGCTACAACTACTAGATCATCCAGCGCCACTGATTGCGTTTCAGCCTCTACTGCCCCCAGTAGTTCCAAGTCGGCCATCTTCTTCGACTTGTGGACCGTTTTGACCTGCCACAAGCGCTGGTCACCTTTCTTAGTCGAGCCGCGAGGCGGCAGGACGCGCACCTTGTCCCCCTTGCGGATAGGACGTAGAGGCAGCTCCACAGCTTCCGGGCTGTGACGCTCGAAGTTAAGGCCGAAAGGCAGTCGCGAGGACAGAACCTTGAACTCTCGCTCCAGGTCGACGCCCAGTTGGGAATCCTTAGCCTTCGCTTGGGCAATCAGATCAGTTAGTCGTGACACAGGGTCTCCCAGTGTTTTGCTGTACATAATGCGGGGTAATGAAAAGCTGCATGAATGTTCACCTTGTTTGGGTCTCTTCCCGATTCTGGCTGCAATCCATCATGAGATAGCCCGGCGCCAGCACCGCTGTTTCTACTCCATAGAGCAGTAGCGGGTCTTTCAGCCAAAGGCTGTATTCCGACCCGCGCAGACGGTGATCCGGCGAGCAGTCAATGCTCCACTTGCGCAGCACATAGCCAGCAGTGGCCGCACGCAGCTTCATGCGCAACACACCGTCGCGCATGCCGTAGTCCATTTCAGTGATGTCTGGGTGAGATTGATCAGGGTGCGGTACCAATTCCAGCTCGACGATCCTCGTCCACTGGATATCCTGATCGCTCAGCTCATGAGGTGCGGGCACTTCGTCCTTGAGCAAACGCGGTCGCTTGATCCGCGTGATCACGAAATCGCGAAACTCACCGGTCTTCCGATCGAAGGCGCGGACATGCCAACGCAGGCCAGTATCGATCAAGGCAAAAGGCACGATCTCGCGCTTTGATTTGCCGCTTGAAATAGAGTGGTACTCGACAACTAAGGGGCGGCCCTGGTGTATGGCACGCGTCACACTCGCCAGCACATTCAGATCGGGATGAGTCAACCGCAAAGGAATCTCACTTGGCACCCAGGTTTTGAGCTGCAGCGGTTCGCCATCGCCGAAGGCCTGGGTCAACCACGACATAACCCTTTCGGCCGGGTAGTCGAACAGTGAACGGAAATCAGCGCCCAAAACATAGGTTTTACCCTTGGAGTCATAGTCGATGTTGCCGGGGGCCAGCGCCTTGTACAACGCAAGATCCCGGGTAGCCGCAGCGGACTGGATGGCAAAGCGGTCTACCAGATCCTGCCGACGAATATCACCGACGAAACGCACACGCAGCTCGATAAAGGCCAGGCGGTCGCGCTGTGGCTGAGCGAATTCTGCGAGCGGATTCATGGGCGCCATATGACCTCACGAGACTTAATAGGAATATTTAAGCAGAGCATATTGCATGCTTTTAAACACGTCCACGCTTTCATTTTACAGATATAGTAGTAATCATTTTGATTACATAAATTTCAATTCGGCAGAAAGCGCCACGCAGAGTCCTCGCGATATCTGCGCCCACTGACTGGCTGAAGCCCGCTTAACCAAAAGTAAGCGTTCTGGGTATACACCTTCCGAGCCTCGGCTTTAAAGGCGATGGTGTCCGCATATTTTGAAGCGGAGGCGATTGCCCTTAGCGTCAGGATCCCCATGCGCCAACGAAACTCTTACCCCAAGCCCTTCAGGCCCAGATTGTTCAGGAATGTCTGCGACAGGGCGCCATGGCCTCCGGCGTTGCCATCAGCCACGGCATCAACGCCAACGTCATCCGTAAATGGCTACCGCTATACCGCGATCAAGCCCCTACGACGCTGCCTGTCTTCATTCCTTTAAAAACCGAGCCGAAACGTCAGCCCGAAACATCTGCGATCATCGAACTACCAGTTGGGCAGCAGACGCTCACGGTGGAATGGCAACCTCCGATCCTGAAGGCGGTGCCCGGTTCGTCCGCGGGTTGACGCAATGATCCGCATTGACTCCATCTGGCTCGCCACCGAGCCCATGGACATGCGCGCCGGCACCGACACCACGCTGGCGCGGGTCATGGCGGTGTTCGAGTGAGATTACCGACTTGCTACCACATTGCAGGGCGCCCGTTTAACCACTCAAGGTGAGTTGGCGGAACGCTTACAACCAAAATCCTTTTTGTAGCATTTCGAAGAAACTTTCAGGCGGAGTGAAAGACATTTTTCGCCTGGCCTTCAAGAAGTGTTCATGCAAAATCTTTCAGGCATCTCCTCCGGCGTGAACTAACTGACGGCAAAAGCTGACACTCCTTTTCAAATTGAAGCCTAAAAAGCAACGAAAAGCCCTTGCTGGAGACTGATCTAGCACTTGCTGCTTCAATGAATCACATTCAAAAAAATTTCAGACCTATATCACCTCTATGAATGCCCTTCGTATTGACTGCGGCAGGGAATTTTACGTGCCAATTTTTTGGCTCAGAAAATCACCACTTGAGAGGATTCGCGTATGTATACACCTTGCCCAAGCTGCAATTCTGGACGAGTCGTTACGAAAAATGTCGGTAAGCACACAGGCGGACTCATAGGTACCGTAGGCGGTGCCGCGAGTGGTACAGCCGGAGCTCTCTCCGGTGCTGAAGCCGGAGCAGTATTAGGTGTAGCCGGCGGCCCGATAGGTATAGCGATCGGGAGCGTAGCCGGTGCGATTTTGGGTGGCTTGTTCGGCGGGGTGGCAGGCGGTATCGCAGGGGCCACGCTTGGAGAGCAACTCGATGACAAAGTATTGAACCCTGAATTCAACACATAAGTGCAACGCTCACCCCTGTATGCACTTCGTACGGCGTCTTCCAGCCCAAGCGCTTGCGCGGGCGTAGATTGATCCTCGCTACTGTCCGATTGACGGCTTCGACGGTC
>NZ_JCBCUW010000043.1:0-49232 GCF_059862525.1 Pseudomonas sp. MF08875 | reverse complement strand
CAAACGCTTCGACTTCAAATGCCCGATCGAGGTGATGGGCGAAGTGATGCAAGAAGCCGTGGTGATGCGGCATGATGCTCCCGCTTCAATTCAATAACCGTGTTGCACTCAGATCCTGCAACCGCCACCCCTGTGGGAGCAACTGGCTTACCTCTACCATTCGTCACCGCGACTCAGTGCCGCCATCGCGAGCAGGCTCGCTCCCCCAGAGGAAAATGAAAATCCAGCCCACACCACAATTCACTTGTGGGAGCGGGCCTTGCCCGCGATGACGGCGGTACAGACAACCTCTGTGTACCGCCGTCAGCGTGAGGCTCAGTGCGGCGAGCGGAAGATCACGTCATCCGGATTGAAGTGACCCACCACTTGCTGCACGCCGCTGCCCGGCAGCGGCAGGTCGAGGATGTGGCCCTTGATCTTGCCCATCACGTGCATTTCGCAGGGTTTGCAGTCGAACTTCAGGGTCAGCACTTCATCGCCGTGCACCAACTGCATCGGCGCCACTTTGGTGCGCACCCCGGTGACACCCTTGGCCTGTTTGGGGCACAGGTTGAAGGAGAAACGCAGGCAGTGTTTGGTAATCATCACCGGCACTTCGCCGGTTTCCTCATGGGCCTCGAACGCCGCGTCGATCAACTTGACCCCGTGGCGGTGGTAGAACTCACGGGCCTTGTGGTTGTAGACGTTGGCCAGGAACGACAGGTGCGATTCCGGGTAAACCGGCGCCGGCGTGCTCTCGGCCTTGCGGCCACCGCGCGGGTGGGCCTGGACGCGTGCGGCGCTCAGGGCCTCGATCGCTTCGCGGCGCAAGGCCTTGAGCTGGGAGTTGGGGATGAAGAACGCCTGTGGCGCGTCGAGGCGGATGGCGGTGGCGTGGTATTCGGTGGTGCCCAGTTGGCCCAGCAGGTCGTGGAGTTGCTCCAGGGCCTGTTCCGGCTTGTTGGCCACGCCGAAGGGGCCATGCAGGGCGGCGCTGGCGCTGATGCCCTCCTCGCTGGTGGCAATCAGCTGCAGGCTGTCCTCGCGCAAACGGGCACTCCAGGCTATACCGATGCGGCGCTCGGCGGAGGTCTTGAGCAAGGCCTGCTGCCAGTTGTGGTCCAGGTTGCGGTTAAGCGGGTGGCTGGGCCGCAAGCGGTGCAGGCCCTCGGGCATTTCGTTGGGCTCGACGCGGTAGCGATAGCGCTTCTGGCCTTCTTCCTCGAACTCGCCTTTAGGTTCGGCGATATTGGCGCGAAAACCCACGACTTCACGCTTGACCAGCACATTCAGGCCGTCGCCGTTGGACAGAGGCTCAGAGGTCACCACCTGCATATCACGCTTGCCGACCTTCTCCACCACACCCACCGGCAGCCCGGTGAACGTGGGCGAATCGAAGGCGCCAATGTCGATCTTGCGCTCGCTGACGAAGTAATCGGTGCTGCCACGGTGGAAGGTCTTTTCCGGGTCCGGCAGGAAAAAGTGCACGGTGCGGCCGCTGGACGCCCGCGCCAGGTCCGGGCGGTCTTCGAGAATGCCGTCCAGGCGTTGGCGGTAGTAGGCGGTGATGTTTTTCACATAGCCCATGTCCTTGTAGCGCCCCTCGATCTTGAACGAGCGCACGCCAGCCTCCACCAACTCGCGCAGGTTGGCGCTCTGGTTGTTGTCTTTCATCGACAACAGGTGCTTTTCAAACGCCACCACCCGGCCCTGGTCGTCCTTGAGGGTGTAGGGCAAGCGGCAGGCCTGGGAGCAGTCGCCACGGTTGGCGCTGCGGCCATTCTGTGCGTGGGAAATATTGCACTGCCCGGAAAACGCCACGCACAGCGCGCCGTGGATGAAGAACTCGATCGCCGCGTCAGTCTCTTCGGCGATGGCGCGGATCTCTTGCAAATTGAGCTCGCGGGCCAGCACCAATTGGGAGAAGCCGGCCTGATCGAGGAACTTCGCCCGCTCCAGGGTGCGGATGTCGGTCTGGGTACTGGCATGCAGCTCGATGGGCGGGATATCCAGCTCCATCACCCCCAGGTCCTGAACGATCAACGCATCCACCCCCGCGTCGTACAACTGGTGGATCAGCTTGCGCGCTGGTTCCAATTCGTTGTCATGCAGGATGGTGTTGAGGGTGGTGAACACCCGGGCGTGGTAGCGCCGGGCGAACTCCACCAGGGCAGCGATATCGCTCACCTCGTTGCAGGCGTTGTGGCGGGCGCCAAAACTGGGGCCCCCAAGGTACACCGCGTCGGCGCCATGGAGGATGGCTTCGCGGGCGATCGCCACGTCACGGGCGGGGCTGAGCAGTTCCAGATGATGTTTGGGCAGGGACATATTTTTTTAGTCAGGCTTGTCACGGTCGAGGCGCGCATTGTAGCGGCGAAACGCCAGGGCGGCACGGTCTACCCATAGGGCAACACAATCAACCTTGGACGACCTCGAAAAACGACGACGTCAGGCGACTGGCACGACGCTCGGCCAGGCAATAGAGGTAAGTCTCGGTGTACACCGGGTCGCCCTCGAGGCGGACCATGCGGATGCGCGGGTCGGCGATAAACTCCGCCTCCGACACCGTGCCCAGGCCCATGCCTCGCACCACCGCTTCACGCAGGGCCTCACGGCTGCCGATTTCCATAGCCACCCGCGGCACCACCCCGGCAGCGGCCAAGGCCTGCTCCATCACCGCACGGGTGGTTGAACCGCGCTCGCGTTGCAGCAGGGGCTGGCCTTCCAGTTCCTGCAACGACACCTGGCCGCGCCGGGCCAGAGGGTGTTCGTGATGGACAAACAGCACCACAGCGTGGCGCGCGTAGAGCACCGAACTCAGCGCCGGATCATCATGGCGGCCGGCCAGCACCGCGATGTCGGTGGCGTAGTTTTTGAGATCCGCCAACACCTGGGCCGAGTTACCCACCCGGATCGACACCTCGATACGCGGGTAGCGCTGGCGGTAGCCATCGACCATCTCGATCACGTGGAACGGCCCCACGGCCCCCAACTTGAGCTGGCCACTGTCCAGGCGCCCCGAGTCGCGCAGCAGGTGCTGGGCCTCTAGGTCCAGCGCTTCCAGGGCCTGGGCAATGGGTAGCAACTGGCGCCCCACATCAGACAACTCGATACGCCGCCCACGACGGTGGAACAACTCCACGCCGTGCTGGTGCTCCAGGTGTTGCACCTGAGTGGTCAGCGTCGGCTGGCTCAGGCCCAGGGCACGCGCCCCGGCACTGAAACTGCCGTGACGCGCCACAGCGAGGAAGGCACGCAGCTTGGCGTTCGACATCCATAGACTCCATCAATAGTTAACCCAGCAAACCCATATTGAATTGATCCTATGACTGTCACGTGACACTCCTAGCCTGTGGTCACTGCCCACAACCTCCTGGAATGCCATGAAACCTGTCTCCCGTTTTTTGCGTGTCGTCAGCCTCGCCCTGTTGTCTCTGGGTGCGGCCAGCGTGGCGACTGCCAAGGATCAACTGACCATCGGCCTGATTCCCTCCGAGGATTCCCAGGCGATGATCGAATCCAGCAAGCAAGTGCTCAGTAGCCTGGAACAGCAACTGGGCATGCCGGTGGTGCCCTTTGTCGCCACGGATTACAACGGCATCATCGAAGCCTTACGCGCCGGCAAGCTCGACGTCGCCTACCTAGGCCCTTTCTCCTACGTGCTGGCGACCTCAGTGGCCGAGGTCGAGGCGTTCGCCGTGGCCGTGACCAAGAAAACCGGGCAAAGCGCCTACAAGAGCGTGATCCTGGCGCGCAAGGACAGTGGCATCCGTGAACTGGCCGACCTCAAGGGCCGAACCTTTGCCTTTGTGGACCCTAGCTCCGCGTCCGGGCACCTGTTTCCCAAGGCCGGGTTGGAGCAGGCCGGTTTTGTCCCTGCCGAACTGTTTTCCCGGGTGATTTTCTCTGGCTCCCATGACGCCAGCATCCTCGCCGTGGAGAACCGCAAGGTAGACGCCGCCGCCGTGGCCGACCGGATTTTCGCCAGCGCCGTGGCCAAAGGCGTGGTCAAGCAGGACGACTTCCAACAGGTGTGGAGTTCGCGGGCAATTCCCGAGTCGCCCATGGTCTGGCGCAAGGACCTGGACCCGGCCCTCAAACTCAAGGTCGCTGCTGCACTGGCAGCGATCAAGGACGTGCCGTGGGGCGACCAGGGTGTGCTCGACGGTTTCCAGCCCACCCACGATGGTGCCTATGACGTGGTTCGCGACACCGCCAAGGTGCTCGATCTCGATTTGCGGAGGATGAAATGATCCGCATCGGCCAACTGACCAAGCACTTCGGCAGCAACCCGGTGTTGCGCGGCATCGACCTGCAGGTGGATGCCGGCGAATTCGTGGTAGTGCTGGGCCAGTCCGGCGCCGGTAAGTCCACCTTGCTGCGCTGTATCAATCGCCTGGCCCGGGCCGACTCCGGCACCTTGCAGGTGGCGGGCATCGATGCGTTGGCCTGCGCCGACCCGCGCCTGCTGCGCCAACAGGTGGCAATGATCTTCCAGCACCACAACGTGGTGCCGCGCCTGAGCGTGTTGAAAAACGTACTGACCGGGCGCCTTGGCGCAGTCTCGACCCTGGCCTCGGTGCTGCATCTGTTTCGCCGCGAGGATATCGAGCTGGCCATGCAATGCCTGGCCCGGGTCGAACTGGACCACAAGGCCCACCAACGCACCGATGCGCTGTCCGGCGGGCAGATGCAGCGCGTGGGCATCGCCCGCGCCCTGGCCCAACGACCGAAGGTGATCCTCGCCGACGAACCGGTGGCCAGCCTGGACCCCAAGACGGCGCGCCTGGTGTTGCAGTACCTGCGCGATGCCAGTCGCGAACTGGGCATCACCGTGGTGTGTAACCTGCACCAGGTCGAATACGCCCGGGAGTTCGGCGACCGGATTGTCGGCCTGGCCCACGGCAGCCTGGTGTACGACGGCAGCCCCCAAGGCCTGGGCGAAGCCGATTTGCAACGCATCTATCCAGGCCAGCCTATGCAGCCTGCGGCGCCACTGCCTGCCATGACCTACTGCGCGAACTGAGGGGCTGAATATGAAACCGCACAACTATCTCTGGACCGTTGCGCTGCCCCAGGGCGCACGTGGCTGGCTGGGCACCGGCGCACTGGTGCTCGCGGTGGTGATGATCCTGCACTGGAGTGCCCGGGGCGCGCAGCTCAGCGTCGGGGAACTGGCTTCGGGCCTGCCGCAGATCGGTGACTTTCTCGCGCGCACCGTGCCACCGGACCTGAGCATCCTGCCCAGGTTGCTGGCCCCGGCGGTGGAAACCCTGCAAATCGCGATCTGGGGCACCTTGCTCGGCGTGTTGCTGGCCATTCCGCTGTCGTTCCTGGCGGCACGCAACCTGAGCCGTAATCGCCTGGTGTTCCATGCCACGCGGCAGTTTCTCAACTTCACCCGCAGCATCAACGAGTTGATCCTGGCGCTGATTTTCGTCTCCGCCGTCGGTCTTGGGCCTTTTCCCGGCGTATTGGCCCTGGCGTTGCACGGCCTGGGCATGCTCGGCAAATTTTTTGCCGAGAGCATCGAGGAAATCGACCAGGGCCCCATCGAGGCGCTCCAGGCCACCGGCGCGCGGCCCCTGCAAGTGATCGTGTTCGGCGTCTTGCCGCAAGTCATCACGGCGTGGATCGCCGTGGTGCTCTACCGTTTCGAGGTCAACCTGCGGTCGGCCACCGTGCTGGGCATGGTCGGTGCCGGCGGGCTGGGGTTTGAGCTGGTCAGCAGCCTCAAGTTGTTCAAATACCAGGAGACCGCCACCTGCATCCTCGTCATAACCGTAATGGTGATCCTCGCCGACGCGCTCTCTAGCCGGCTGCGTAACGCCATCCAGCGCGGTGGCAGCCATTGAACCGGCGTGCGCCGTTTCGGCCGGGCCGATTCAAGACTGCCAATGATCGATGTGAGCTGTTGTCGTCGGCCCCCGGCGATGGGGCCACTTGCACCAACAACAATAAAGGACCCGCCATGACCGCTCGATTCCACAACCCGGTTGATACCCGTTTCGGCTGGGGTAGCCTGCTGGAACTGGCCGACATCACCGCCCATCAACGCGTGGCCCTGGTGACCTTCCCCGAAGCCCGCGCCCTGGGCCTGGTGCAGCGCCTTGCGCAACTGCTGGGCGAACGCCTGGTGTACGTGATCGACGATGTGCAACCCAACCCGGACGTGGCGCAGTTGCGCGCCACCTATGAACGGTTCTGGCAGCAGGCGGGCGACTGCGACGTGGTCGTCGCCGTGGGCGGTGGCAGCGCCATCGATACCGCCAAAGCGCTGATTGTGGGTACCGAATCCGGTCATTTCGATGAACTGCTGGCCCTGTTGGCCAGCGGCCAGCCTTTTGTGCCGGCCCGTTGCAAAACCCTGATCGCGGTGCCCACCACCGCCGGCACCGGTAGCGAAGTAACACCCTGGGCGACCATTTGGGACGCCCGGAGCCAGAAAAAATACTCGCTGCACCTAGAGTGCACCTGGCCCCGCATCGCCATCATCGACCCGCAGTTGATGCTCACGGTGCCGGCCTCGGTCACAGTCTCCACCGGGCTCGACGCACTGTCCCACGCCCTGGAGTCGATCTGGAACGTCAACGCCAACCCAATCTCCGACACTTTTGCCGTGGCGGCCATCGAGGACATCCTCCAATGCCTGCCGTTACTACGCCATGACCTGGCCAACCAGGAACTGCGTTCGCGCATGGCCCTGGCGGCGCTCAAGGCCGGGCTGGCGTTCTCCAACACCAAAACCGCCCTGGCCCATTCCATTTCCTATGAAATGACCCTGCGCCATGGCCTGCCCCATGGCATCGCCTGTTCGTTCACCCTACCGCTGGTGCTCGGCCTGGCCTGGGGCCATGACGCGACCCGGGACCGCACCCTGCAACGGGTGTTCGGCCCGGACCTGGACCAGGCCCAGCGCCAGTTGCGTGAGTTTCTCCATGAACTGGGGGTCAAGACCGAATTCGCCGACTACGGCGTGACGGCCGCCGATTCCCAAGCCATGGTCACGTTCGCCCTACAAGGCGCGCGCGGCAAAAACTTCATCGGGCGCCTGGCCCGCAGCGAAACACCCCGGGGTGCGTGAGTTTGCGCTAGTTCGACACGGGCTCAAGGAAGATCAGTTGCAGCGGCACAGCCAGCAAGTCCTCTGCCAGGGCGGCAAAACGCTGGAAGTGGGGCATCGTAAAGTGCGCATCAAGGGCAGCCTGATTTTCGAACGCCTCACGCATATAGAAGGTGCCACGCTCATCGCGCAGCTCGAACAACACGTAGTCAAGGTTTCCCGGTTCAGCCCGTGTTGGCTCAACCAGTGCCAACAACGCCTCTCTAAGCGCCTCCTGCCGACCGGCCCTGGCCTTGAGCACGGCCAGGGATACCAGCGATTTATTGGATGAACTCATGAACACACCTCCCGCGAATCAACATTATTTGAACGATCACACGGGCATCATCCTCGTCTTCTTGCCAGGCAATAAAAACCCGCAGAATGCACCAACACTTTCAATCAAAAAATGAAAATGCTTCAGCCCATCCCAAACCGACGCTTTTAGGGCCACACAAAGATTTCGCCGCCTTGGAGCGACGTAAAGCTGGAGGAGGGAATTGCAGGGCAACGCCTGTTGCGGGAGGGAAAACCAAAAGGGCTTGCATGAGGTTTCTCATGCAAGCCCTTGATATTCATGGTGCCCGAAGCCGGAATCTAATTAAGGAACAAAACACCATTCTTTATTGACAAAAAGGCCAATTCTTAGATAAGGATGTACTAGTCGCTGTACTATTTTATTGGTGCTGGGATTATCCAATACAGAATCCGTCCTGAAATTTTACCACTTCCTCCCGGTGTCCTGCCGAACGAACACAATCCCCAAATGACACTCAAAAAACGTGACTACCCGTTCGCCCTGCCCTGCTGCAGGCAATTCGCAGTCACTTACACGAAACAGCCCAAAGCTGGTCAAGCTTCGTGGTGTAACTCTGGCTCATCATTTCCCGCCGCATCCCCCAATCAGGGTTACCCGGCACACTCGCGGATCGAAGCGTTCCCCTGCCCCAACGTTCATTGATCTGATCCAGCACGGCCATGACCCGCGTCGATTCTGCCGGCTGCGATATCGCAAACAGATCGTCGGTGTACTCTCCTGGCTGTCGAAGATCCATTAGCATCACCTCGGCTTTGCTGTAGTTGAAGCCCGGCCTAAAGATGCGATCAAGCGCACCCACTGCCGCCTTCGTCAGCAGGCGAACGTCATCAGTCGGGTAAGGCAGCTCTACCACTACCCCGTTCGCATACTTCGCCTCCTCCGGGTTGAACATCCCGGTACGGATGCAGATTCGAATCTTTTTACAAAGCGAACTCTGAGCCCTGAGCTTTTCCGATGCGCGCATCATGTAGGTGGCCACCGCCTCCTGGATTGGCGGCAGCTCTTTCAATCGCCTGCCGAACATCCGGCTACAGCAGATCTCCTGTTTCGGCGGATCGGGCTCATCCAGTTCCAGGCATGGCGTGCCAGCCAACTCTCGAGCAGTCTTCTCTATCACCACGCTGAATTTCTTACGCAGCATCCATGGGTCAGCCTTGGCCAAGTCCATCGCTGACTTGATGCCCAGGACATCGAGGTGCTGTTTCATCTTCCGACCGACACCCCATACTTCCGCAACGTCCGTATTACGCAACACCCAATCCCGCTTTGCCAGGTCGCAGATGTTGACCACGCCACCGGTTTGCGCCTGTAAACGTTTGGCCGTGTGGTTGGCTAGCTTGGCCAGGGTCTTGGTGTGGGCAATGCCGACGCCGACTGGAATGCCGGTACAGCGCAGTACCTGGGAGCGGATCTGCCTACCGAGGCCGTCCAGACCATCGATGCCAGTTAGATCGGCGAAGGCTTCATCGATGCTGTACACCTCAACAGCGGGCACCATCGCCTCGATCAGGGACATAACCCGTTCACTCATGTCGCCGTAAAGGGCATAGTTCGACGAGAACGGAACAATGCCGTGCTGCTTGAGTTTGTGTTTGATCTGGAAATACGGCTCGCCCATCTTGATGAATGGCTTCGCATCGTAGCTACGGGCGATGACACAGCCATCGTTGTTGCTCAGTACCACAATTGGTACCTTCGCCAGGTCGGGGCGAAAGACCCGCTCGCAACTGGCATAGAAGCTGTTGCAGTCGATCAACGCAAAGACCGGCTGCGGCTTAGACATGGCTGCGCACAGTACTGGTGATGACACCCCAAATTGACAGCTCATCACCCTCCATGACGTAACGTGCGGGATAGGCCGGGTTTTCCGAAAGCAGGATCACCTCGGCGCCCCTTTTGCATAGGCGCTTACAGATGGGTTCGTTGTTCAGCAGGGCGACAACAATATGCCCATGCGCCGGCTCGATGGCTCGATCAACAACCGCCAAGTCGCCCTCAAAAATACCGGCCCCCTGCATGCTGTCGCCTACTATCGAGACCAGGTAGACGTGCGGCGCTCGGATGTTCAAAACCTCGTCCAGTGAGATGTGCTGCTCAATGTGATCCGCTGCCGGCGACGGAAACCCCGCCGGAACGCGGAACGAACAAAGCGGCAGCTTGACGCCACCTTCCGCAATTGGACCTAGAATTGAATAGCTCATGACTCTGCCTTCTACAGATACTGTATTTATGTACAGTTAATTTGAAAGCGGGCTTGCGGTCAAATTTCTTGTAGGAAATTTCGACAGGCGGATTCGTTATGTGCGGACGTATTTCTCAGTACAGCGGTATTCATGACTTTGTCGCGGCACTCAGCATGCCCAATGCCCTGGCGAACTCAGTGGGTGAGTTGCCCCTGGAGCGATACAATGTGGCACCGTCCACTCAGGTAGCCCTGCTCCACGTGCAGGACGCATGCCTGCAAGCGGACATGGTGCGCTGGGGTTGGCGACCGCACTGGGCCAAAGACCGAGCCGCGCCTATCAACGCTCGCGCTGAGAAAGTTGCTCACGGGCCGTTCTTTCGGGCGGTCTGGCCACACCGCGCCATTACTCCCATCAACAACTGGTTTGAGTGGGTTGATGATGACAGCCCCAAGAAACAGCCCTATCTGATTCGTCGCCGCGATAGAGCCCCGGCCCTGTGTGCGACTATCGGTCAGTTCCCTGACGCCGACGAAGGCGCAGGTGAGCACGATGGGTTTGTCATCATTACCGCCGACAGCGCTGGGGGAATGGTCGACATACACGATCGGCGCCCGGTCGTGCTGTCGCCCGAGCTTGCCCGGGAATGGTTAGACCCGGCCACGACCAAAGAGCGTGCTGAACAGATCGTGTTGCACCAGGGCGAACCGACGGCGGCATTCGAGTGGTATCCGGTGGCCCACGCCATCGGGAATGTTCGCAACCAAGGCTCCCAACTGATCCTTCCCACGGGCAAGATCACTGGCGGCGATTACAAAGGCAACGGTTAAGGTATCAGGCCGCTGAGCGCTGCTCATGGAGGCGGGTTGCCTCTTGGAAGCCTACCCACTTGGCCTGCTGGTCCAGCCCCCGGCCGGCCAACACAATGCTGGCCAGCGCGTTCAGATCAACTTCCCCACGCGCCACTGCGGCAAGTACTTCAGAGGGGAAAACACTCATGTATTGGTCAGCCGTTTCCATCGATTTTGTCCTTCGTTTGCGTGACCACAGTAACGCTCTACCAAAATCACATAGCAAGCAGATCAGACCGGTATCCAGGATCATCAGAACAACCCTCCCAACGCCGCCGGCTCCCAGTTCATTATCACCAACTCACCACTGACCTCAGCCTTGCCCTGCCGCTGGTTGGTGCTGCTGTAGCGGATATCCACCGTCTCAAAATGAAACCCCGCAAACACCCGCCGAATGTCCGGGTGGTCGTTGATGCTGACCATCACCTTGCCTTTGCAGCGCCGCATGAAGTCGGCCATGCGTTCGTAGTTCTCGAACGGAAAGTCCACGCCATAGCCGGCCGTCTGCCAGTAAGGCGGGTCCATGTAGTGGAAGGTGTGGGGGCGGTCGTAGCGTTCGGCGCAGTCGAGCCAGGGCAGGTTTTCGACGTAGGTGCCGGACAGTCGCTGCCACGCGGCCGAGAGGTTTTCTTCGATGCGCAGCAGGTTGATGGCGGGGCCGGTGGTGGCGGTGCCGAAGGTCTGCCCGGTGACCTTGCCGGCGAAGGCATGGTGCTGCAGGTAGAAGAATCGGGCAGCGCGCTGGATGTCGGTGAGGGTTTCGGGGCGGGTCATCTTCTGCCACTCAAACACCTGGCGCGAGCTGAGCGCCCATTTGAATTGGCGCACGAACTCTTCGAGGTGGTTTTGCACGACGCGGTACAAGGTCACCAAGTCGCCGTTGATGTCGTTGAGGACTTCGACGGGCGCTGCCTGGGGCCGCATGAAGTAGAGCGCGGCACCGCCGGCAAAGACTTCGACGTAGCATTCGTGGGGTGGGAAGAGCGGAATGAGGCGGTCGGCCAGGCGGCGTTTGCCGCCCATCCAAGGGATGATAGGTGAAGACATGATAGGCAAGACCTTTACTGTATAAATAAACAGGTGCTAGGCTCGCGTCGCTTTGTGCACGAAGCGAGAGCCTTGGCTGGACTTGCAGGGACTATCTGCGGGGACGGCGGCCGGGCCGGATGTTGACGCATCCGTACCGGCCGCTCTTTTTTATTTCGCGGTTGAGACTGCTTTGGCGTAGGCCTGGCAGGCCGCCAGGGCGATCAGTCCTTGGTCGCCGTCGCCGGTGATGGCGACAATTCGTTGAGCATGCGCTGGGTCAAGTTGGGCTCGCGTTCTTCCATGAACCACGCTGCCGGTGCCGGCGGTGGCAGGCACCCCACAGCCACTAGCCTCGGCGGGGCTGTCGAGAAGGACTGACAACCTGAGATCTGCAGTAGCAAGGCGATCCCGCAGGCGCGACATATCTTTCTGTGCATGGCTGGACTCTCTGTAATGGGCGTCATCTTGAATACGAAGGCTTTCCTCAAGCGCTCGGCGCCTCCCCTGCTCGGCTTCCTGCCAATCGATCACAGACACGGCGGCCTGCTCGCGATCACGACCATAAGCCTCGGCCTGTTTAGCCAGCGCCTTGTTGTAGCTGTTGGCTTGCCAGGCCCAAGCCGCCCAGGCGCCGAGGCCGAGCCCAAGAACCAGGGCGACAGTCAAGCCGCGCAGGTTCAGGACGTTCAAAGCAGCACCTTCAACGCACGCTCATACAACGCTTCGCGGTCAGCCAAGCCGTTGGTGCCACCGTTGATGCGGCGGGTGATGGTGAGAAAGTCGCCCTTATCGGCCAGGGCATTGAGGGTCGCTCGATGCCAGAACCAACCTGCCGACATTGCCGCATACACCGGATGCTCGAGCAGCTCGGGGGTGTTAATCAGCCGGGCATCACCGAACAAGGCTTCGCTGCAGGCTTCATAGTTGGCCCGGCCGGTGATTTGAATCAGCCCCCTGCCCCGGTATTTTTGCCCGTCACCATCTACCTCGGGCGTATTGCCCAGCGCCTTGGCCAGCTTGCCGGTGTCGTACTTGGCCAGGTAAGTGTTGCCACCCAGCTCGCGCACCCACTGGAATTGCCCGGACTCATGGCCGATCTGGGCGATGAAGGCCGCGATACGCAGCCGGGTGACAATGCCGTACTTGGCCATGGCGGCGTTCAGAGCAGGAACAAAAACGCCGGCTTTAGCGCCGGCGTTGGGGAGTATCTGCAGCAGCTGCTGCGCAGTGATCGTCATGCGGGGTACCTCCAGTGATGGTGGGCTAGAGCTGCTCGATCCTGAGCGGCTTGGTCTCTTTCTTTTTCTTCTTGCCGGCGGCCTTCGCCTTGCCTTTTTTGCCGCCGTTACACTCAACCGAGGTCGTCCAGCCCGATTGGGTAAACGTCTGCTCGACCGATTCCGCCAGGTAGTCGCCATCGAGGCCGACCTTGAAGCCCTGGGCGATGATCGGGCGTTCGGCGAAAATGTCGGTGCGGCCAACCATTTCCAGCCGAACCCCAGCCGTTGAGCGGTTGAACGCGCTCAAGCGAGCCTTGGCGGCCTGTTCGGCAGCGGACTTGTTCGGGTAGATATGCCGGTCGGTGTGCACCGCTGGCAGCCCATCCGGGGCTTCGTCGTTGTCCAGGCTGACCACGGCCAACTTGCCGGTCTTCTTGTCCTGGTGCTTGGTGGCCACGGCCTTGTGGGTGTTGCGGTCGCCGAGGCGGAATTGCCAACGGCTGACGTCCTGGCGCGTGAGGGTGATAGCGCCAAACACCTTGCCGCTCGCGCTCTGGCCACCCTGGCGCGGCATGACGATCAACTTGCCGTCACCCACCTTGGCAGTGCAGTCATGTTGCTTGGCCAGGCGGGTGATGAAGTTGAAGTCGGATTCGTTGAGCTGGTCGGCCCGGGGCACTTTGGTGGACACCTGGCACACCGGCACCCAGCCGTTGCGCGTGGCCACATCGGCGACGATCTTGGACAGCGGCACGTTTTCCCAACTGCCGCTACGGGTGGTCTTGCCGCTGCCGCGCACGTCGCTGGCCTTGCCCCGGATCACGATGCTGTCCGGCGGGCCGGAGACTTCGACCTCATCCACCACATAGCGACCCATGCGCACCAGGGCGGCACCGTGGTAGCCGAGGAAGATCTCGATGCCGGCACCGCGCCGAGGCAGCCCGACAGCGCCGTCCCGGTCATCGATACGCAGCTCGAACTCGTCCGACTCCATGCCCGGTTTGTCGCGGGTTTGCAGCAGCAGGAGCCGATCATTGATAAGTGCAGTGATGTCCGCGCCATCGGCGACGATGCGAAAAGTGGGGGTCATGTTTTTCCCAAAAAGAAGGCCCGCACAGGGCGGGCCAAATACAGGTTGAAGCCACGCCCCGGATTAATCCCAGAGCATGACCCCCTCTTCCACCGGCGCCGGCAGATCCGGCAGGTGGATCAGCACGCCGGCACGGAACGGTTGCGCTTCATCGGCCAGCCCCGGGTTGGCGGCCAGTACGTTTTCGACCGTGCCGTTCAAGTGGCCGTAAAAGCCGTAGCACAGGGTGTCGAGCAGATCCCCGTCAGACGTTCTGCAGGTCATCGCCATAGCGCACAAACTCCAAGGTAAAGGCCTGTTTGCGGGGGATGCCGCCTTGCAGCAGCGCGCTCTGTTCTTCCTCGACGCTGGTCAGGCACCAACTGCCCAGCACCACGCCATAGCCGGTGGTCAGGCTCAGGGGCAGCAATTTGGCACCGAGGCTGCGCAGGGTGTCCGGCTGTTGCAGGCCGCCCTTGAAGCTGGGGAAGATCACGCCCTTGAGGGAAAGCTTTTCCTCGCCCAGGCCAATCGCCTGCTGCGCCGGCCGGCGCGACAGACGCTCCTGGGAGGCCCAGCGAAAGGCCGTTGAGCGGCGCAGTTCGTCGAAGGCTGCCGTGTCCAGGTTGAAGTAGAACGGCTGTGCCTTGGGGTCTTGCGGCTGGATAATCATCAAGTGCGGGAACGCCTTCACTGCCTCCGGTTGTGGCGTTGCCGGCGCGGCAAAGGAAGCGGTCGGGACGATGTTGGCCAGGGATGGACTGAGCTTGCCGGCGATCTTGTTGATCGCCGTCCCGGCCCGGGCAGCCTGCTCCTTGAGGACACCGATGCGCTCATCGATCTGCGCTACCGCCCGCGTGGCTTTGTTGTACGTCGCCACCACCTGGCCTACCTTGGCCTGGGCGGCATTCACCCCGCGCATCACCCGCTGGAGCTTTTCCCCCACGGCCGGCCCCACGAACGGAATCCCTTCCAGTTCGGAGGCGGCCCCTGTGATTTCGCTGATCGCGCCGTTGACCGGCCCCATCATCCCGTCCAGGTTGCGGCGCCCCGCTTCGCCGGCCGAGGCCAGGTATTTCAACCCGGACTGCAGTTGTTCCATATAGGCCATAGGCCCTCCTGTTTACGCATGGGGTTCGTCGTAGAGTTGACGGCTCGCTAGTTGCTGGGCGATGGCCCGTTGTTGCTGCTCGATGTAGGGCTGTAGCTCCCGAGCTAACTGCGCCGGGTCTTTCACATCGCCTTGCACGGTGACCTGCAACGGCGCGTGGATCTGCACACGCTGCTCGATCTTCGGTGCCTGCGGTTTCACCGGCGCAGTCAGCACCGGCCCAGCGCCCGGCGCCGGCCGGGGCTCAGGCGGTAACGCCATGGAGCGCACCACATCCCCCGGCCGGTGTTCGGCCTCGGGCAGCATGGCCTTGGCTGGGTCGAAGGCCGGGGCCAGCAGTTTGGGCACGACCGGCGGCGTCGGCACCCGGGCCAGGGATTTCTGCAACTGGGCCTGAACGTCGGCCGGCAGCATGCCTTTGGGCAGTGCCGGCACACCCGGCGGCGAGGTGGCCACCGGCGCCTGCACCACCACGGCCGGCGCGGCGATCCGTGGCGCGGCCACCGCGTTACCGGCGGGCGGCGCCACGGCCGAGGGCAAGGCCATCATCAACGGTGCAGGCGTACCAGCCTTGGACGGGTTCTTGAACGATTGCGCGATATCCCCCAGCACCGGCGGGATGTCCTTGCCGGCGTCGCGCATCATCAGCGGGCCAGCCACCGGGAGCGCCTTCGACGGCTCATCGCCGCCGAACATCGACTTACCCAGATAACCGCCCAAGGCATCGCCACCCATATTGCCGAGGTAAGCACCGATCATGCCGCCAACAATCGTGCCGATCACCGGTACCGCCGAACCAATGGCAGCCCCGGCCGCCGCACCGGCCAGGGTGCCCGCCAGGCCACCCGCCGCTTCGCCGTAGCCTTCGGCTTTCTCATCCCGGGTGGTGGCGTTGTCGTAGGTGTCTTTGGCCTTGATGCCGGCATCGATCACCGCGAACACCGCCGCGCCCTTGACGGCGTTTTTAGCCGACAGTGCCTGGCTGCTTACGCGGGCACCTTTGCCGCCCTTACCCACCTTTCCTGACTTGCCGCCGGCATCCATGCCGCCCTCCAAACCACCGCTGCCGCCCGCCGGCATATTGGTGACGATGACCCGTTGGGGAATGTTGGGGTTGCCCATCAACGTACCGCGACCGATGTTCAGCAAACCCTTGGCGATTTTCACGCTGCTGACCACCGTCTGAAACGCCACCACTGCCGCACCGGCAGCGGCCAAGCCCATCACCAGCCCCGGCGCCTTGTCCGACACCGAGCTGATGCCCCGGGCCACATAGGCCAATCCATCGGCCACCGCATCCGTCACCGGGCGCATGGCGTCGCCGATGGCGCGCATGGCTTCGTCCATGCCCTGGGCCATTTCGGCCCACTTCTGCGACGAGGTGTCCCGGCGCTCTGCCAAGTTCTTATCCAAGATTCCTGTAGCGCTGGCCGAGTCCTTTTTCAGCTTGTCGTACAGATCTTTGTTTTGCATGTACGCCGTCAAAGCTGCTTTAACCTGCATGTCTGCAAACAAATCACCCGTGCGCAGCGCCTCCTCCAAGGCGGTGATCATTTGTTTGGCTTTTTCCGGGTCGGTCTCCTTGCTGATCTTGGCCGTGGCGTCAGCCATGAGCTTGGCTTTTTTCGGATCGGTTGCCGAAATGTACCTCTGGGCCAAATCAAAGCTGGATTCCAGGGTGGATTTCTTGTTCTGCAGGCCCGTCTGCATGGATGCTTGATAGTCGATACCGACCTTTTTGTAGGCTTCGACCGTTTCGCTGGAGCCGATTTTGCCCATCCAGTTTTTCAGGTTATTGGCCGCTTCATCAGCACCACCCGCCGTCTTCATCTGCACCTGAAGCATCGAGCCCAACTGCGTCACCGCGTCCATACCGGTGATTTTCAGGCTGCCCATACTCGAGAGCAATTCGGGGAACCAACGCGCCATGTCGGCCGCTTCAAAACTACCGGCCTGCCCCTGATAAGCGATGGCTTCCAGGGCTTTTTGCATCACCGCCGGGTCGGAAATTTTCGCGTTCTGCCCGAGGGCGTTAATCATCTTGGCGGTTTCGCCGCCGTTGGCGCCCTGCCCGACCACAAACTTGGCCGCTGTCGGTGCGTATTCCAGCGCCTTGCTCAAGTCCATACCGGCACCGACCAGGGCGTTGACCACTTCGGCCACCTCGTTGCGCGCCATGCCAGAGTCTTTCGAGGTCTGGATGATGGTGCGCGACATCTGGGTTTCTTGGGGGGTGTTGGCAATCCCAGCCTTGATCGAGATGTCACGGACGATCGCGCCAAATTCGGCGCTGACCTTGGTCGGAATCGCCATCAGTGCCACACCGCCGGCAGCCTGGCCCAGGCTGCTTTTCAGGCCCTTGCGGCCTTCGTCGATTTGCTGGTGGCCCTTGACCTGCAGGTCGATGCCCCGTGCCGTTTGCCCCAGCTTTTGGTATTCCTTGTTGAGCTGGCTGATCTGCACGCCCTGTTTCTTCAGGCTGGTCAGGTTGTTTTCCAGCTTGGCCAGCAGGCCCGTGGCGCTGGCAGAGCCCGTGTCGTAGGCCTTCTGCCATTCCTTGCGCAGGCGGATGGTTTCGCCGATGGTGTTTTGCAGCACCTTGGCCCGGGTGCCGGTGGCACTGAGCTTTTGAATGCGGCTCTCGACATCCTTGAACGCCGCGCCCACGGTCGAGCTGACCGCGCCGCCGATCACCAGGCCAAGGGCTATTTTGTTGGCCATGTGCATGCCCCTCAATCATGTGGTTCAAGGGCGGCTCATTCCGTGAGCCACCACACCATTTCCGAAAACGGCATGGCCATGATCTCGGCGGCCGAGAAATTCAGCTCGACCGCCAAGCGTTTGGCCAGGGTTTTCATCAGCGAGGGACTACAGCCCGTCATCCTTAACCAGGCGAAAATAACCGGCCTGCAAGCGGTCGTAATCGAGCATCTTGATCGCCGAAAAATCCCGCTCACCGACCGACGTCAACGAGCAGAACATCGCCATCTCGCGATCTTCAGGATCACCATTGGCCGAGGCGCTCGCGGCGCGCATGTCACGCAGACACGGCGGGCGCATAAACAGCTTGTCGGTTTTCACGCCGTCCACTTCCAACGGGTACTTGAGCGTGACGGTGACGCCTTCGTCGGTGATTGCCATCCACTTGGGCACGGGCTTGGTTTGGGGTGCTTGGGTCATGGGTAGTGCTCCTTAAAGGCCCAGGTCGCGGCGGACCGAGGCGAGTTGATCGACACCGTTGATGACACGGACGCAGTTCACCGGATCGATTTCGTACATCAGGCTGCCAGCCACTTCGAGCTTGTAGTAACTGACGGCAATGGCGTACTTGAACTCGGCCGGCTCACCGGGTTTCCAGTCGCCAAAATCCAGTTCCTTGAGCATGCCGCGCAAGGTGGCGACCACACTGGTGGTGCGCGCCTTGTGCTCCTTGAAGGAGCCCCGGAACACCGCGTTGAAAGCAGATCCATCGGCCAGGCCGAAGTACTTCATGGCATCGCGGCGCACGCCCTTGGTGCTGAAGGACGCCTCCATCTTTTCCATGCCCTGGTCCATCTCGATGGCCATGTCCATGCCACCGGCGCGGTACTCATCGGTCTTGATCGCCAGTTTGGGCAGGGACAGGGTCGGCACATCGCCGGAGAAACTGACGCCATCGATGAACAGGTTCATCAGGTAGAGCGTTTGTGGAACCATGGGGTTGTCTCCTTAGACGGCTTCAATCACTTCGCCGAGGAAGTCATCAGTGACCTCGACGCGAAAGTTCGGGTTTTCAGCAGGCGGTACATCGGTAAAGCGAATGTTCCAGAACACCCGGCCCTGGGCCAGTTGGCTGGCGACGTTCAGCTCGTCGTCCGGGAACACCTCGAAATTAATCACGGCACCGAGGTTCTTCAGGTCACGCATGAAGGCGGCCAAGCCATTGGTCACGTCCGAGACATAGGTGCGGGTGATCGAGCGGTCGACCGCCCACTTGTGCCCGGCCAGGATCGCGTCCATCACCATGTCCTGCGTGCGCACCCGGGTGACGAATGCCCATTTGGGGTCGGCCGAACAGGTGCGGTTGCCCCACAGGCGGAAACCGTCATCGCGAATGATGGTGGTGATGCCCGCCTTGTTCAGCAGGTTGGCGCGGCAGGTGGGGTCGCCGTCGAGAAACTCCACGGGGCGGCCGGTACCGGTGATGCCGACGAACTCCTTGTTCGAGGGCGAGGCCCAGAAGCCGTATTCCGCATCCGTCCAGGCAAACAGCCCCGCGACCCAGGCCGAGGCCGGGGCGTCCACTGTCTCGCTAAGGCGGGTGTCCCAGGTCTTGACCCCGGGATCGGCCATGAACACGCGCTTGCTGCCAAAGTTTTCGCGGTACTCCAGGGCCGCTTCGTCGGTGGTGTTGGGGCCGTCGATAATCGCCATGGCCCGCAGCTTGCCGGCCAGGCCATCAAGCGCAGTACCGACCGCCAGGGTTGCGGAATGCTTCGGCGCGATCAGCAATCGTGGCTGGGCGTTGAACCGGCTCTTACCGTCCAGCAGCGCTTGCAGGCCGGTGCGGGTGCCATCGGCCAGCACACCGCCGATGATGGACGAGGTTTGCTGGGCGGGGTCGGCGACCTTGGCGACACCGCACGCCACGATCACCGCTTTGGCCCGAGCAAAGATCGCCTTGCAGGCGTGGGTGATGGGCGCGCCTTCGCCCCAGGCCGCCACCGCTTCGCTTTCGCGGGTAATCAGGCGCAGGTCGTTGGGCTTGGCAGTGGCCTCGCCTCCCACGTCAAAGGTGTCGCACAGGCCGATGATAGAAGACGAGGGCAGCGCGATGGGCCGCGCTCCGGTGTCGACGTTCGTCACCGTGACGCCGTGGAAAAAATCAGTTGCAGACATTTATCGATCTCCAGAAACGACAAAGCCCCGCATAAGCGAGGCCGTGGGTGGTGCGTGTGACTGAGGGAAACGCTACTACTCGGCGACCACGTCGTCTGAAGGGGCGACCTTGGCTGCCGCCTTCAGGGCCGCTAGCTCGGCCTCCTTGGCGGCTTTCTCGGCGGCCATGGCAGCGGCGATGCTGGTCAGGCTGAAGGCCTCGCCCCGCTTGTGCAGGTGCAGCACGCGGTACAGCTTCAACAGCAGCAGAAAGCCCGGCCATTGCAGCGCGTCCAGTTGCGCGAGGATCTGCGCATCCATGTGCTGACGGATAAAGCCAACCCGGTACCAGGCGTTTTCGGTGGCGATGGTTTCGTCGTATTCCGCCAGATCGCGGCCCTGATCGACCAGCGTATCGCCATCGATCACAACGCCATCAGCCTTGCCTTGGTAGAACTTCAGCGCCTTGACGCCCTCATGCACCGCCGCCATGCGCTCCAGATCAATGGGATAGGAAAGCCCCCCGGTAGCAATTGCACGCTCGATCAACGCCCGCTCTGCAGGTGTCAGGGCCAGTTCAGGCGGCGCCTGAAGTTCTTGCCCTTCCTCAGGCTCGGGCGCCACTTGCGCGGCGTTGTAGGCAGCCAGCAGCGCGTCGACGCTGGCATAACGGCCCCACAGGCCACTGATAAAAGTAAACAGGATCTGTACAACGATCATAAAGTTGCTCCCAGCGAAGTGGATTAAACGGGTTAAACCGGTTGTTCCGGCCATTCAACGCGGGCCGGAAAGCCCGCCTGTGTCTCGACCTGGCTCAACCGCACGCGGTAGATGCACCAGGCGTCATAGGCCGCTTGCTTGGCCGGCAGCGCGGCGAGCTGCTGCGCCGTCGCCAAGCTGTACGTGACCGCATCATTGAGCGTGGCCAACTCGGCCTGTAGCTCGCCGATGCGCACCGTGGCAGCGGCCGAGGCCTGCCCCACCTTGGCCTCGACCAGGGCATGCAGCATGGCGGCGGTGGGCTCCAGCACGTCGCCGAACTCACCCGCAACCGCCCGTTGGAACAGCTCGCGGCCGTGGGCCTCTGCATCGGCCGGCGAGGCGGTAAAGGGCACCTCACCAAACGTGGCCGAACCATCGTCAAACACCGCGAGCAGGTTCAGCGAGGTATGTTCCGGGTCGTTCCAGCGCGGCAGACGGGCGCTCAACACGGTCATTTGATTAAGCGGTGCGTCGCTGTAGAGGATGTCGGGCACAGCCGTTTCGACGGCTTCATTCACTTCGCCGTCAACTTCTAGTTCATTCATAGGGGTTACTCGCTACTTGTTGCGTTAGTTCACTCGCACATACAGCGTGCCGTTGGTTTTATAACCCCAACCCATGCACCGCCAGGTGCCCGTGGCAAAGCCACCACCCGATCCGGCGCTGGTATCGGCGTAGGTCAGCTGCGACCCCGCCAGCAGTTCGCCAGGGCCGACGCTGATCCCGGTGTTTTTCATAAAGGCATACGTGCCGACACCGCCCGCCGCCGCATTGGCCTGGGCGGTGATGGACTTGGCCCCGGCGTTGATATCCGACCACACCGTGCCCATGTCCACATTGTTGACCCAGGCGCGCATACCGGCCACGTCCCAGCCCAACACAATGTTGTGGCCGTTCTGAGTGACTTTGGTGCTGTCATAAACGGTGATGTTGCTTGTACCGTCGAACGGAACACCGTTGATGCTTCGCGCTGTCGCCAACTTGGTAGCAGAGCCCGCATTGCCACTGATATTGGCCAGGCCAGAAGCCAAGTTGACCACAAAGGGGCGAGCAGCACTGTAAGCGCCCAAGGGCGAGCCCGGCTCGGTCAGCATCAGGTACAAGCTGTTTCCGTCCTGCCGCCAAAACGAGCCGTAAGACCCACCCGCTATTCGATAGTTTTCGGAAACGGTACTGACGATTTGGCCGCTTACATTGCCGCCCGTGAGTGGAAGCGATGCCGCCTTGGCGCTGTCATGCAGTTCCAGCGCCGCACGCGCACTGGCGGCCGTGGTGCCCAGGGCCAGTTGATTGCCTTCGTTCCAAACGAGCTTATCGTAAACCCGCATTTCTTTCGTAGCCGACACCAGCGACAGCGCGGTACCAACACCCACGTCATACAAGCGCCAACCGGCCGATGCGACATCAGCCCAGAACGAACGGGTGGGAGTCACCCAGTGGACTTCTGGTGAGTCCTCACTGCCGTTCTGCAACATCAATCGGCTGTTGGTCGTCAAATTCCCTGTTAGCGCACCACCTGTCAGGGGTAGGGTTGCCTCTTTGGCGCTGTTATGAATCTCGAGGGCTGCTCGGGCTGTCGCAGCGGTTACACCCAGTTCAAGTTGATTTCCTTTATCCCAAACAAGACGTCCGTAAACTTTTGCACTCTTATCAACAAACGAAACATGGAACGCATCCCCTACGCCTCCCTGGTTTAGGCGCCAAGATTGCGCGGTGACATACGCACCGATTTGGTAGGTGGGTGTCTCCCAATACAATACAGGCGTAGTTTCAGTCCCGTTCTTGAAGTAAAACCGGCTGCTAGTCATAACAGGCCCAGACAGTGAGCCACCCGTCAACAGGAGAGACGCCTCCTTGGCACTATCGTGAAGTTCAAGCGCAGCACGGCCAGTTGCCGCGGTCATACCCAGCGCCAACTGGTTACCCTGATCCCACACCACCCGCCCGTATACACGGGCATTCTTGTCTATAAACGACAGCAGGAACACGTCCCCTGCCGCCCCAAGGTTCAAGTTCCAGCACGAATTACGCACATCCGCCTGGACTTGGTAGGTTGGTGTTTTCCAAACCACCCCGGGAGCGGACTCGGTGCCATTCTCCAACTGAACCTTGCTGTTGGAGAACAGCGGGCCGGTCAGGGTGCCGCCGATCAGGTCCAGCTTTAGGGTGATGGCGGCCGCCAGTTTCTTAAGGGTGTTCAGCGCGGCCGGTGCCCCATCCACCACCCCATCTACCGCCGTTTTGATCGCCGCATTCGTCTCGTTTTTGGTGAACGCATCCGTGATGCCCTGGCCGGCCAGGGTGGTCGGGTTCGACCCTCCCACCACCAACCCGCGCCGATCGATCGTTACCTGGCGGAACGTGCCGGGCATCACGCCGTTGGCCCCAGCGATCTGCTCAAACACCAGGGCCGTGGTGCCCAGCACGATGGGGCCGTTGCTGGTCAGCATCCACAGCGTATCCGCCAGGGTGGTGCCCTCTTCCACCGCCACCAACAGATTGGGCGTTACCTCGCCCGCGCTGTCCGCATCGGCGACACGTCGCCAGACACCGGCCGCCACCAGGTACAAGCCGTTGGTCTTGGCATCCGCCTGATTCTTCGCTAGCACCCGGTCATCGGCTCGCACCGCCACGCCGTCGATGGACTGCAAACCGCTGAGTACTACTGGGGCGGTGGTCGCCACCCGCACCGATTGCTTGGCATCGAGCTTGCCCAGCTCGTCCCGCAGGCGCAGGTCGACATACTCGCGGGTCGCCAACACCACCGAGGGATCGATCTTGAGCGAGATGTTCGCCGTACCATTGGTGATGATGTGCATCCGCACCACCTGGTTGCGACCCGAGCCCTGGGCCAGCAGCGGCTTGTAGCTGGGCGCGACGTTGGCCACCGCCGAGAACACGCCGTCCTTGTCTTCCAGCGCCAGTTCCCGCATCCACCAGCCACCGACATCCGGTGGCAGCACCACCTCGGCGATCAGGATATTGTCGTCGGTCGGGGACACCCGCAGGTTATTGATCGCTGCCCGGTGAACCGTATTGATCAGTTTGGTTTGCCCCGGGCTGGGCACCGGGTCGGTGCCGTTGGCATCGCCGATCAGCATCACGCTCGGTTCCCAAGGGATGCCCACCGAGTCGCAGTATGTTTTCTTGGCGGCGCCCAAGGCAGTCAGCATGCCGCCAAACAGGGTGTTTTTATCAACCATGTGGGTAAACGTCCAATTCGTCGATTAGGTAGTGGGCCACGCCGTCATAGCCTTGAATAAACACGTCCACGTCCGGGTTGAACCAGGGGTAGACATCGATGACGTCACCGTCATAAACGGCAAAACCGGCATAGGCATCGAGCTGGGTTTCGAGGACGATGTCCAAGCGCGTGAGGTGCCGGGACACGGGCTTGGCGTCGTCGATCAGGCGCTCCATTTCGGAGAACATGGCTTCGGTGATGCCGGTTTCCAGCACCCCGACCTTCAGCGCGAAAGTGCCCGGCACGCCCTCAGGCACCATCTGGTGCCACTCCAGGATCTCGATCAGGTAGCCCAACGGCTCGACCACCCGGCGCAGGGCGCCAATCGTTCCCTTGTGGGCATGGATGTAGAACGCCGAGCGAATCGCCGAACGCTTGACCTCTTCAGTCCAGCGGTGATCCCAGCGATCCACCGACCAGGCCCAGGCCAAGTGCAAGAGCAGGTGCGCCGGGCAAGTGTCCGCGTTGTAGAGGGTGCGCAAGGTCACCCGTGTTTTCTCGCTATTGGCGGCCTCAATGGCGCGCTCCAGCGGCGAGCTGTTGATCGGCAGCAAACTGCTCATATCAACCCCCAAGCGTGACGGTGAAGCCGGTACAGAACGCCGCCTGCGCCTTGGTCGGGGTGATGTCTTTCCAGCCGACCAGTTCAACCCGCGACACACCGGCCACATGCACCTGCGCATCGATGGCCGAGCGAGCGACCTCCAACCCCAACCGCTTGCGCGGATTGATCCAGGCGGCCAAGCGGCGCCGGGCCTCAGTCAAACTGGCGTCTGTCTCTGGACCCGCGCCCTTGCCATACAACACGGCATCGATCCGGTAACCCAGCACCTGGGCGCTTTGCACCGTGACCCGATCTCCCAGCGGCCGTACATCGTCGTCATCAAGCGCGGCCGCGACTTCGGCCAACAACTCAGGGCTGGCCTGACCTTCGCTCCCGGGCTCCTGGCTCAACACCGTGACCGTGACGCAGGCCGGTGATGGGCTTTCGGCAGTGGCATCCGCCACCAGGCCCGAGGCGTTGCGCGCGTGCAGGATGTAGCTGTTACGTGGCCCGGCCGTGGTCAGCCCCTCATAGGCCAGCTGGATACGCTCACGCAGGGCGTCGTGTGACTCGCGGACTTCCTCGACCGGCGGGAACGCCAGCGGGTCGGCCGGCTGAATCACCAGGCGCGTCAAGTTGACGTTGGCCGCCAGGTGATCCAGATCCGTGCCCGTGGCGTGGGCCAGCAACAACCCCTTGGCCGCGTCGTTGACGCGTGCCCGGTTGCCGACCTTTTCATAGGCGCCGACCTCGAGCAGCTTGACCACAGGATCGCTTTCCAGCGCCGCGCTCCAGTTGCCGCCCATGAACTGGCGGAACGTCTCCAGCCCTTCGGTGTAAACCTCTTCAAAGTCCAGCGGCTCCAGCAGGTCCGGCGCCGGCAACTCCGACAAATCCAGGGTACTCATGCCGACACCTCCAACAGTTCGCTGACACCGAGGTATTCACCGCGGATCTGGATATTGATTTGCCCACCGAGTGCCGACATCACGCGCACCTGCTCCAGTTGAATACGCGGCTCCCAACGGCCAATGGCCCGGGCCACCTCGGCCTGAACGGCACTTTTCCAACCCTCGTTGACGGGCAAGTCGACAAAGCGCCGCAGCTTGCTGCCGTACTCGGGCCGCATGCGGCGGCTGCCCAGTGGCGTGCCGAGAATGTCCTCGATGGACTGACGCAAATGCTCAAGGCCGGAAATGGGCCGGCCGGTATGGCGATCCATTCCGATCAGCATCTACATCACTCCTTGAGCAGTTCCAGCTCGCTATGGGCCTTGAGGTAGTTCACGGCCAGGGTGTCGGCTTTGGGCACCGCCACCCGGCCGCGCAGCACATGCAGCGTGCGGTGGTCGGGCAGAATCAGGGTGCGCGAGGTGAACACCGTGTCGCGGTAGGTGACCATCGGGTCGGCCGCCGGGGCCGCAGCAGGGGCTTGTTCAGCTTCGGGCAATTCAGTTTTGGGTGTGGTCATGGTTTCTCCAGGGCGAAAAAAAGCCCGCGCTGGGCGGGCTGTGAAATGGGTTGCTCTCAGTGTTTGTGGTTCGCGGTGTTGCCGCCGGCATCAATGATTTTCGCGCCGCCGGTGATGTTTCCCGCCACGCTCAACGGGCCGTTGATATTCACCGCCCCCGTCAGGTCGATGGCGGCCGCCTTGCCTGTAATCGCGCTGTCCGTCACCGACAGGCTCGATCCGCCGACACTCGCCCGCACTTCGCCGCTCGGCACCGTGATGGTGTAGGTCTTGGCCTTCCAGTCGTAAACCAGTGAACCGCCATCGTCGAAGCGCCAAACCTCCACATGGTCGCGGTTGTCGGGCTGGGCACCGGCATCGCCGTACAGGCCCGGCACAAACGTGCCCTGCGCCACGTCACCGCTCGGGCTAATCAACACGCCCTGCTCCCCCATCGACGGCGCCCGCCAATGCCGCGCCTTGCCGGCAGCCACGCTGTGCCAACGCACCCAGGCGCTGACCCACTCACCGTCCGACACCCGGCACACCGGCGGCGAGGCGGTCAGGTCGACCGCCACCACATAACAGCCCTTGATCGCACCGGCGATCATGCGGTCGTGCTGGGCACTGGCGTAGCTCATGCCGGGGGCTCCAGGGAATCCGGCGGGAAGTACTCGCCTTCATTGCCGGGGCCGGTGGTTGGGGTGAAGGCGAACACCAGGGTGCCGGGGGGTTGGTTGGGCCACGGCCATTGTTCAGTGCCGAGGTAGATCTGCTGAGTCCACTCCACCAACCAGACGGTGTAGCCATCCAGCTCCGGCTTGGTCCAGTCCTGCATGGCCTGAATAAAATCGGCGGGCTCGACCTCCAACCCCCAGGTTTGGTGCTTCAGTAACACCGCCAGTTGGCTCGCCAACTGCACCGCTTGGCGCTGGTGGTTTTCCCGCAGCACATCGACGACGATGCGCGCCTCAAACTTGCAGGCCAGTACCGTTTCGCCCGTGCCGATGTCCTGGCCCGGCTCAAAGTCAGCCAGCTCCAGAAATACGGCTGGCAGTGGAATACGATTTTCAATGTTCGGCCACGCCGCCACGGTTTCCACCCCGGGCAAATTGGCCTGCAGGTGTTGCTCGATGGTGCTGTAGAGCAGGTCCAGCGTAAAAGGCTCATCAGACACGGGCATTCCCCTTCAGATACTTCTGTATTTCAAAGTTCAGCTCCTGGCGCAGCACCACCAGCAACTGCTGATCGGCCTGTTTCACCCAGTGGTCGAAGTGCGGTCGCGCCTGCTCCAGCGAGACCTTGGCCTTGGCCAGGGGGTGACGATCACTGTGTTCAGCGATCCAACCGGAGCGGGGGCCACGCGCAGACGTGAGTTCGGAGTCGGGATAATCATCGGCAGAGAAGTGCTTGCTCGCCTTCCGGATCCAGATGTCTTTCTTGCTGCCGTAGACCTTTCCCAGGAATGCGCCCCTGTAGCGCCGCCCCTTCACCGACACACCCTGTCCGGTCTTTCGTGGCGGGCCGATGCGGCGTGCCTCGATGGCGTTGATACCGAACCAGAGCTTGCCGCTCATGCCACCACCGGCAACTGGATAACTGCGCAGACGCTGCCGCACTGCGCTGATAGCGATTTGCTCCTGACTACCGACTGCGCGGGCGATGCGGGTCATCAGCCACCCCAGGGTCTTGTTGATCGCACGGCGCTGCGCATTGGCCGCTGCCTTCGGCAACACCTTGGCCAGGTCTTGGAGGGCCTGGATGTGAACCGCTGACGGCTGCAAGGTAATCATGCCGCCGTCGGCAGAGAGCTTGGTGTAGCTGCCAACACTCATGCGCGTTTCCTCAGGATCAACGCCACTTGGCCGTCACCGCCTGGCTCAAGCTGCAGCAAGTCGTAATCACCACCGCCATCCAACGCCGGCAGATCGATGCTCACCAAAAGGCCCTTGCTCAATCCGTGGGATTCGCTGACGCGGATCTCAAAGCGCGGTTCCCGCAGGCCAGTGTTGAGCCCGCCCACCTTCGGCTGCATCCAGGGCGCGGAGAACATGCCGAGGACTGGCTCGGTTCGGCCCTCAATCCGGGCGCTGTCACCCAGGGTCTCGAACACCACCGCGTCAACCTCGGCGAGCAGATCGCGAAAGCCCACGGCTACAGCTCCAGCAGGATCTGTGCCCGTGGTCGTGTGCACAGGTGCAACGGGTTGGACTGGGCTTCGCCGGCCATGCCTTTGTTGAACGGCAGCGGCTCGATCATGCTGTAGTACGGAATGCCCTGGGTGTTGACCGTTTCCATGTAGTCGGCCGGGGCAAACACCGAGATGTACAGATCCGGCACACCTTCGGGCACCAGCAATGCCTTGTCGTCGTGCACAAAAGACACCCCGGCGACCTTGCCCCGGTAGCGTTCCCAGATGATGCCGCCGAACTCGAAGGACTCTCGGGCATCACCCCGCAGCGCCGCGGCTTGCTGACTGTTGAGGTAGGTTTCTTTGACCGACTTGTGGACGATCAACTTGTTCCAGAAGTTCTTACCGCAGAAGGCTCGCGAGCTGGTACTGGTCACGCTGCCCAGCGCATCCTCCTGCAGGTCCAGCGCTTCGCCACACATCACCCGCAGCTCGGTGTTTTCGTCGGCCAAGCGCATCGACAGTTTCTGACGCTTCACCCCAAAGGCCGCGTAGATGTCCAGCAAGGGGGTCTTGCCATCGGCGTCGAGGATCAAGCCGTTGAGCGCGCCCATGCGCTGGAATTCGTGGGTCGCATCCAACTGTCGGCGGGCTTTTGCCAGGCGGGCGTTGACCACGTCCTGCACGGCCTGCAACTCAGTGCGTGTGCCGAAGGCGCGAATGCCCTGGATTTCGTCGGCCTTGATGGTGAAGCGCTCCGGCAGGTGCACGGTGTTGAAGGGAATCATCTGGCGTTTGCTGGCCGCGACCACCAGGCCCGAGGTGCCGCGCTCGCCAGCCGGGACCAGGGCCAGGGTGTCGCCATCCTTTTCGATCTGCACGGTCAGGGTGGTGACACCCTCTTCGCGAAACAAACCGAGGCCGCTGATGCGCCCCGGCAGGTAGGGTTGTTCATTGATTGCAGCGGTAAGCGAAGTGACGGCAAACGCTTCGTCGTCAAAAATGCCGATATCGGCCATGTGGGCACTCTCCAGAAATGAAAAATCCCGCACTCGGCGGGACTGATTAACGGGGGTAGAACGTCCTAGCGGACGATCAGGAAGTGAGCGGCCAGGGCCTTTTCAGCGGCCAGATCGAGGCCGGTCAAGTGGGCTTCGCTGACCTCGGCCAAACGCACCACGGCGCGGCCACGACGCACCACATCCGATTCGCCCAGCGGGCCGTAAAGGATCGCCACTGCGTTTTCGCTGCCGTCTTCAGCGGTGGGGCTGTACGGTGCGAACTCGCCCGAGAGCGCCACCAAGCCGAGGATCTGACCCGGTTGCAACGCCGGGCCGGCGGCTACGTTGATGGCCTCACGGGAAATATTGCCCGCGCCTTCAGAGAGCAGGAACTCGCCTGCGTGCATCGATTCGACTTTGATGGTCATGGTCTTGCTCCTTTCGTGCTTGCAGATTGGGCAGCCTGACGCGCAGCCCAAATCGAGGTGGGGTCGGGTTGTTTGGCCTGCACCTTCGGTGCGGGGTCATCATTCAATGGCAAGCTGTTATCGATCTCGAAGCCCTTGGCGCTACCGACGATCTTGTCGAACAGCCGCGCCCGCACGGCCGGTGCATCCAGGCCCGCCGTCACGTACTCGGCGCTGAACTCGGGCAGACGGGCCGCCACGCACAGGTCATGCACAGCCTTGGCCCGGGTCAGCGCGGCCTGGACAATGGCCTCGCTTTCCAGCTTGGTCGAACTGAGCAGCGGCCCCACCAGGTTGCTGATGCCGGCCTCGGTGCAACGCTGGGTAATCATCAAGGCCAGCCGGGACGAGTCGACCACGGGTGGCGTTGCAGGTGGATCAATGGGCTCGTCGTCAGGATCTGCCTCAGGCACTTCGTTGAGTTGAGCCAGCAGATCCGCCGGGGCATGCTGGTAACGCTGCATAACCCCGCCCTGCCCCAGGCACGCCTTGACCTTGACGCCGTCGCCCACTTCATCCGCCAACCCCAATTCCACCGCTTCATTGGCGGTCAGCCAGGTTTCGGCATCGACCAAACGCCGCAGCTCGGCCTCATCGATGTCGGTGGCCTTCGACTTGTAAGCCGCGATGATTGCCTCAACGGTCTGGTCGAGCGCATCAGCGACCTTGCGAAAGTCCTCGGCATCGCCAGAGGCGTAAGTCCAGGGGTTGTGGATCATCATCATGGCGTTGCCCGCGATCACCACCCGGTGCGCGCCGCACACCGCCACACTGGCCGCGCTGGCTGCCAGGGCATCAATACGGCCAGTGCAGCGTTCGCCCAGGCGCCGCAGGGCGTTGTGCATCGCCAAGCCGTCAAACAGGTCGCCGCCGATGCTGTTGAAGGCCGCGATCACTGGCGACACGCCGTCATCCATGGCCCTTAGATCCTGCACAAACTGGTTGGCGGTCACGCCCCAGGTGCCGATCTCGCCGTAGACAAACACCTCAATCACACGCTCGGTGGCTTCACCGCTGGCCTGCACGGTGTACCAGCTTTCGTCTTTGACTTTCACCCGTTCGCCGGCACGGTTGTAAATGCGCGGTCGCGCTTTTTTGCTCATGGTTGCTCCTTGTCGTCGTTGTCTTCGACGGCATCAAGGGTGTTGTAGTTGAGGCCCAATGCGGTGGCGCGCGCCAGATCGGCAGCGTTTTCCAGATCGACCGTTTCGGCGTCGTAGCCAGTACGCAAGACCATCTCGCTGCGCGACGAAAACCCGGCCTGCACTTCCATCCGCCGCGCCTGCACGTCCTGTACCGGCTGGATGTAGGCCCAACCTTGTGGCACCCAGCGCGTGCGCAGGTAATGGCGGCGCTTCTGCGCGTAGTCGTCCAGCACCAGGGCGCCCGACAACACCGCCATGTCCATCCACGCGGCCCGTACCGGGCGGCAGAGTTGATGCACGTACAAGCTAAATTGCAGTTGCTCCAGACGGCGCCGGAACTCGTTGAGCACCACCCGCAGCGCTCGGTCGTTGATCCCGCGCATGTCGCCGGTGAGGATTTCGTAAGGCGTGCCCGATCCCGCTGCTGCAGCCATCAACTGCTGACGCATGAAGTCCGGGTAGTTGTTGCCGGCGTCTGGCGGTTTGGAAAACTCAACCTCTTCGCCCGCGCCAAGTTCCTGCATGGTGCCGGGTTCGAGCGCGACCATGGGAGTGAAACCATCACGGTCCAGATCAAGCAATTGACCGGTTACCGGATCGCGTGGAACCGGTCCCGATTCCGGTGCCGGGCGCTTGATGAAACCGGCAAACAGGTTGGCCACCTCCTGACGGAACAACACCGCGTCGTCGTAGTTGTCCAAACTGCGCAGCCGTTTGAGCACCGGTGACAATCGCGGCACACCGCGCAGTTGTCCTGGCTCCACCGGCTCGAAGATGTGCAGCACCTGCGCAGCCGGGACGCGCACTAGCTGGTTGTAGCCGGCGTTCAATGAGGCCGAGTCACGCGGGTGCGACAGGTACATCCAATACGCTACCCGCTTGCCGCCGGGCGTGAACTCGATGCCGGCGCGGATGATGTTGCCGTTCTTGGTGCTCTCGAATTTGTCGTGCGGCACGAACTCCGGCGCCAGAATCTGCAACTGCAGCGGAACCGCCAAGCCTTCGTCCAGACTGCGAGGACGCAAACGAACAAAGCATTCACCCGATGTTTCCACCGTGCGCGCCACCAGCGCCTGCTGGCCGTAAAAGTCGGTGCGGTCATCGGCGTCTGACTCATCCACCCAATCGCACCACAACTCCTGCTGTAGCTTGCGTACCGCATCGTCTTCGATCATTGGCCGAGGCGTGATGCCGGTGCCGATCAGGTTGCTGACACGCTTGTCGATGACGTTGAAGGCATAAGGGTCATTGCGCACCGCCGCCCGCGAACGGGCGCGTAGGTTACGCAAGGCCGGGGTGTTGATGCTGTTGATGCCGTTGTCCGACGCCTCCCAGCCCGCAGAGCGCCGGCCCTCCCCGGCGCCCTCGTAGCTGGCCTTGATGTTGGACGGCAGCACAAATCCGTTACGGGTCAGCGTCGGAAAATGGCGGGCCATCAGACCCCCTTCCCTGCGTGGTACAGACGGACCACGCGCGAACGTGGACCGGTGGCGCTGGCCAGCGACGAGCGTATCTCTTCGCGCGCCTTGAGCAGCTCATCGACCGTGCGGTATTCCACGGTACGGTCGGTGTAGCGCACAGTTTTTTCACCGCGAGCAATGGCCGCCTCAACCGCGTCGAGGTGCTTTTTCGTAAATGACATATCAGCGTCTCTTCAGGTAGCCACTGGTGGAACTGCGGCGTTGTGGGGGAGCGGTTGTCGGACGTGATTTCACGGCTGATTGCGGCGCCTGTGGTGCTGCCGGTGTTACGACTGGCCGGCTGAGCCGTTCGCTCTGAACGGGTTGACCACTATCGCCCGAAGCCGCCTGGTTGATCGCCTGCCGAATCCGCGCCCAATCGTGATCTTGGTAGCGATTGATGCCGAGGTAATGGGCCATGGCCAGGTTGTACACCAACAGATCGAGCGCTTCGTTGCGCTCGGACTTACCCTTGGTCCATTCGATGCGTTTATGCCCCCTGACGTAACGGGTGACTTTGCGCTCAGCCACGCACTGGGCGAAAAAGTCATCCGGCAGGTCGTTGGCAAAGTGCAGCGCTCCCGGGCCGGTGTCGAATGCATAGCGGTTGTAGATCCAGTCCTTCGCCGTGTCGGTACCAACAATCCATAGCTCGGCGCCATGCCGTTCAGTCAGGCCCTTCCATGTCACGTCGACCATCGAAGGCCGCTGCGCGATCACCGGCCGGCCCCGCTTGCTCGCCCCCTTGATGGCGAACACGCTGCGCCAGCGGCGCATACGACAGAACTGATAGACCTCATCCGTATGGTTACCACCGGAGTCGACCGCAGCAGCCATGATCATCAGCTCAGCACCACAAGGGTGTCGGTAACGGGCCTTGAGTAACTCATCCAGAGCCGCCCAGGTGCGCTCATCTGCGGGGTCGCCGGAGATCACTTGAAAGTCGACTACCCAGCGTTCCATGCCGGCACCCCAACCCATCACCATCAGTTCCAAGCGGTTGGCTTGGGTGTCAACAGAAGCGGTCAGCATCAACACGCCGTCGGGCATTGAGCCAAGGCCGTAGCTTTCCAGCCGCGCCCGATCCCTCAGCACATCGGCCTTGGTTTGCTCCTGAGCGCTATCCCAGACCTTGGCCAGACGGGTGTTATAAAACACCTGCATGGGTTCCAGATCGCCTTTGGCCTGAGCCTTTTTAGCCTTCTCGAATTGCTTGGCCAACGAGGCCCAACCGGTCCAGCCGGGCGGTGAGTACAACGCATTCAAGTTAAAACCAATGGTTTCGCCATCGCCTTGGGTGTGTGCTCGCCACTCCCCTTTCGCCAGCATCTCGCCCTTATAGCGCTCCTCGATCAGTACGTCGCAGTCGGGGCCGGCACATTGGTAATGCACAACCTGATAATCCGCCGAGTAATGCAAACGCTCCCACTCCAGAACCTGCATGTGTTCACAGGTTGGGCACGGCACGTAGTAGTAACGCTGATCACTGACCTCAAACAGATCAGCGATCCGTGACGCCCCCCTGATCGTCGGCGAACTGGAAAAATAAAATTTGGCGTTACGGCCGAAAGTACTGCCGCGAGTCTCGGCCAGTTCGACCGGGTCGCCCTCTTCGCCCACGTCCACGCTCCAGCGATCAACCTCGTCGCCATAGATGTAGCGTGCGGAAAGCTCCGCCAGGTTGGCCGCAGAACCGGCAGTGGTGATGTACAGCGAACCACCCTCGAACTCCTTCGTGTCCATGGTGTTGCGCGCATCTCGCGAGCGGTTAGACGCCACGCGCTCACGCAGAACCGGCGTTGCCTTGATGGTTTTACTAATCCGCGACGATACCCGCTTGGCCAACCCCAGACTGGGCAACAACGTGAGGATGTTGGACGGGGCCATATGGATCAGCCCGCCGATCCAGTTCAAGGCGATCTGCGTCTTCATTAATTGCGAAGCCACCATGGTCACCACGCGCTTGCACGGATGGGCTGGTGACAGACAGCGCATCGGCTCACGCGCATAAGGGGTACGCGAAGTGTGGTATTGACCAGGTTCGGCCGCACCCGTGTCGCGCGGGATACGCATGTACTCGTCGGCCCACTGATCAATCCAGACATCTGGCTCTGGTCGCTGCCCACGGAAATACGCTTCGCGGTACACCGTCGCACCGTTCGGCATTTCTAAGGACATAGCTTTAGCTCGGGGTAATGGCGTGTTCTAGATCTGCTGCAGACAGCCGCTCAGCATCTACCAGTGTTTGTCGCAAAGCCGCCGTCAGACGTTTCTCGATTTGCCATGGATCAGACATCGAGGCCAGTTCAGGCGCTAGCTGTGGAGCCATTCCAAGCAAAAGATCACGCAGTAAGCGACCGGCGTTATAGGCCGCATCTTCGACCGCTTTGCGCTCTACCAAGGTCCCTTGGGCTTTAAGGAAGTTGTTTTTTTCCTGAAGCGACAGGTAGTGCTCACGAAGAGCGCGTGACTTTTGAAAGTCGGGCGCCTGATCAGAGGGGTCATCTATAAAGTCTGCGATGACTATTTCCAGTGGTGGCTGCTCACCCCGCTTCGTGCGACCGCGCTCATGTCGAGCGGCGACGCCGACCTTGCTCGGGTCGCTCGTCTTGGCCAAAAGCCGCTCGCTGGCATCCATATCAATCTGCCCGGCAGCATTCAGAACCAGTCGCTGACTCTTGACCAGCTTGCCAACGTACTGCCTGGACCACCCCTTCAGCTCGCAGTACTCCTTGCGAGTTACAAAAGCCATGCGGCCTCCATCGTCGTGGCTTGTCAGCCTTGTCAACTAACCCGGCTTAGTTGACAAGCCTTCTGACCATTGAGCAGGAGCTGCTGTTCGAGAAACTGAACAGGCATAGAAAGGCCTACAACCCAATAGAACCGGGGGACCTCACTAAAAAACACTGTTTGGATCACGCGAACTCTGTCGCTCAAAACACAGAATTTCTTGTCAACCTGTCAACCGCTGTCAACTAACTTTCCAGGCCCGTGGCTAACGCTTTCCCGCGGGTTTCCTGCCCCGTATCTTTTGAAAGTCCCCAGGGTCCCCGGCGTTTTTTCGGCCCCCCATAATCGTGCCACCCCGAAAATCGAGGCCGTCCGGGTCGACACAGCGGGCATAGAAAGCAAAGTGCTACCATCAGATAGTCCTTCCTCAGCAGAAGGCATGCCGAGGAAGGACGCCTCATCAATCACGAAGGGTAAAAGATGGCTAAATATCAAATTGCTCATGTCCGCCAAAGCGGCCAAGACATGATCATCTTTCCGCTGACGTCTTCGTTCGGCTCTCAGTCGAACACGTCTCAACAAGAGATCATGGACTCGCTCCAACAAGCAGCTTGGGGTGCAGACCTAGCTGGACACGTCGCAGTCATCTGGCAGTCCGGGAATCGCGTTCACTTCCGCGCCCCAACTGCCTGGCATTCGTTCTTCAAGTCCCCGGACATCTGGGAATGGGTGATGACTAACATCAACAAGCAACTGACGATCTAACATTTCTGCGAGAGCTGCGGAGTTATCAGCTGCAACATCAGTACCCATGATCGGGCAATTCTGTTCCGCACGAGCCTGTAACAAAGCTGATTCCAGCGCAGCAATGATCTTCTCCAGCGTTCCATCCCGGCGGTAAGACAGACTTGTGAGACCGCCGGTTTCTGTCTTGACCCACAGTACTTCTGAGCTTTTCTCAAAAACATGTACCTTCATGGTTCGGTCTCCTTTTACGCAAACTCACGCAACGCCTCCTGCAGGCGCTTGGCTTTGACAATGGCTTCCGCATTACTTTCGCGCTCAGCCTCAACCGACAGGGCCACCTCTTCGATACGGCCAGCCAGCGCCTTCATGCGCTTACTGAACTCATCGGACAGACTGACCACTTCGCCCGACAAAGTCGCCAAAACGTCCAGCGCACCCTCAGATTTTTTGCTAGATACAACGGGCTGCTTCACTACCTGGGGCACGACTTGATCCTTCTTGGCTTTGGGACGTACTGCGTCACGCTGAAAACTTCCGCCTACTGGCTCCCTGATAAGCCCGGCATCTTTGAGCTCACCGAGTGCACGTCGAACGGCATAGGCCGACGCGCTACTGGCGCCAGCTGCCAAGACTGCGCCTTGTATATTGCGAGCGGTCCAGCATGATTGGATGGGTACATAACCGAAGACTTTTTGAGCAATAGAGGATTGCCCAGCAAGCACCTGATGCCGTCTGGATTCATTCATATCTAGAAACCTGCTGAACGAGTGGCTGGGAAAGATCTAATCAGAGTGATTTGATTGGGAGGGCGCGTCGCAGAGACCCGCCTTCTTCGCCAGCCAACGGGCATACAATCCACTTGCCACGTCGGCGCCGAGGCAAGCCACAACGCTACCAATAGCGGCGGCGGTCATCAGACTGCCACCCAATACAGTGGCGAGCATGACCGTCGCGAGACCAAACACCGCCGAGGCACCGAAACGCAACAGCACTCGCTTGACCAAAACTGGCACTGCCATCCCTGCTGCATCGGCGCGCCACATTTCTCCGGTTAACCCTGCAAGTGCTACCAGAATCAACAACCAGGTAGGAAGGTTGGCCAGCGACTGCTGCACCTCCTGTTCAGTCGACATGCGATGCCTCCTCGGCAATAAGAAGAAGTGCCCTACGAACAAGGGCATGACTGGCAGTCCAAGGGAGGAGCCGACAGCAATAAACAAAAAAGCCCCGGCAAATGCCGAGGCTCGATGAACTGTAGAAAGCAAAAAGCCCGGCACTTGGGCCGGGCTTTTTGGGTCAGTCCTCTAAACGCGCAGGAATGACAGGATGGGATAAATACTGACGGAACGATGGAACACTGTCAACGCCTGTTTAAGCAGCGTCAGAAATAATCAGACCCTCGAAGTCGAAAATCTCACCCGCAATACAAAGCGCCTCGTCCACCAGGGTATCTAGGGCGCCGTAGATATTGCGCCTCCACTCACGACGCGTGGATTCAGGGCGCCCTTCAACATCCCAGGTGTTCATGTCGTAGAAGCTCTTGGGCAGGATGACCATTGACGCGGCGCGCGACTCAAGGCGCTTCTTCGCGGCGCGCTCGGCAGCAACGGCTGAGGCGATCATCGAATCGCGGCGCCAGTCAGGCGTATCAACCGGGATGGTGACTGTCACCGTCTGCGGGCCTTTCTGGTCGGCACCCTTCAGCTTAGGAACTGCCCAGGCCGTGACAGCCTTGAAAACGAAAAGCGCCGGCGCCGGAGACTGGATGCGCGCACGCAGGTCGGCGATGGCCTGGACCTTCTTGCCTTTGTCGGTGCTGTATTTAGCCACCAGGGCATCCATGTGGCGCTTCTCAAGTCCATGATGCAGTCGTGCAGCAACCCAGCAATCAGCCTGGGCGCGGTCAATCGACTCACCCGGGGCAGCGCCGAACAGCGAGCGCAGGTCGCGCTGCTGCTCTTCGTGCGGGCTGTACAGCTTCTGCCAGGCCTGCTTGCTGGTGTTGTCGATGGATTCAGCGGCGAGGGCCGAAACGACGCCGCCAAGTACGCTTTGATAGATCATCGGTCAGTCCCCTGTGTAGTTGGTGCCGCCGGCGCCGCGGCGATTGTTCTGGTTGTACTGCCTGGATTCAGCTCTCGTCGGAACCATTTCCCCCATGAAACCAAGCATGGTGTTTGCCCGGTGCAGCATGAGCCCCAATTGAGTGACTAGGACCTCGAGCGGCAGAGCATCGCCAGTTTCGGCAGACACCCAACCTGATGCGCTGCACTGGGGGCAAGGCAATTCGTGGAAGACACCTTTAACCACTGCTCTGCCCTTGCAGGCGGCGCACTGTGCGACCGTGATCTGCTGAGCCTTGAAGGCGGGGCCATGCTGCTTTTTCATCATTTTTAAACCTCGCCCTTAACAAATTGTGGTTCCGGCTCGCAGGCCCCGCCGTTCAAGGCGTCTACGAGGTTTTGCGAATCTTCATATCTAACGCCTGTCTGCCCGTGAATCGCCTTGAAGCCGCGCTCATCTAACCAGTTGTGCCACTTCACCAGGGCCAGGCGGCGCTGCTCCTTGGCCTGGGTGTTGATGTAGGTGGAGGCGATCTTGCCCAGCGAGTGGTTGAGCAGCATCTCGCCGATGTGCCCGTCGACGCCCAGGTCAGTCCAGGCGGTGCGGGCCACCTTGCGCAGGTCATGGCTGGTCCAGGCGCCCTGCCCCAGGCGCACGAACACAGCGCTGGCCTGGTTATCGCTCAAGGCCCTCCCGCGGCGTGATGGGAACAGGTAGGCCCCCTCGTAGCCACGGGCGATCTGGCAGGCTCGGTAGCGAAGCAGCAATGCGCACACTTGGTCAGTCAGCGGCACCCGCAGCTCAGTCTTGGTCTTGGTGTGCTCGGCCGGCAGGAACCACTCGCGCTCTGGCAACGCAATATCGGCCCACCGGGACTGCCGGGTTTCACCGATGCGGGTGCCATGGCAAAGCATCATCAGGGCCAGCATGGCGTCACCCGGCGCACTCTCGAAGCGATCCGCCAGCAGGCTCACCAGGTCCTGCAACTGCACGTCACGCAACCGCGCCGGCTTGGGCAGGATCCGCGCCGTGGTGAAATTGACGAACTTCATTTCCGCCATCGGGTTGACCGGGATCAGGTCCAGCTTGCGGGCCTGACGGAAAGCCACCGCGAGCAGCCGGTACAGCTGCTGCACGTAGGACAGCGACAGTTCGGCCTGGGCTGGCCACATCAGCAGCTTGTCGAGTGTCTGGGCGCTCACGTCGCGCAGCAGCAGATCGTCCAAGCGCGGCTTGAGCTGGCAACTGATGGCCGACTTGCCCGCAGCCCGGCGCTTATCGGACAGCGCACGCGACTTGGCCATGCGATCACCGAACCAATCAAGCAGTTCACCCACGGTAAACCAGCCCGAAACACTGGCCGCGCCGTCGGCAGCGACCCGCAGGCGCACCGCCGGCAGTGCAGCGATCACCTGCTTGGTGTTCAGGTCGGGAAAGCCCCCGATGCGGTGCCATTGGCGCTTGTTGAGCAGGTACCAGGAGCCGCGCGTGCGGTTCTTGGCGAAACGGAAGTGCAGCGCCGGGTGACCGGCGTCCCGCAGGTCGCGCACATGTTCAAGCTTGGCATTGCGGGCAATCTCGGCATCCGACAGCTTCACCGTCAGGGTTTTGATTTGGGTGCTCAAGCGCTCACCTTTCCTTCTTTGATCAAAATGGCCTGAGTCCGCAAGACGGCCTCGGCGTGGTAGAGGCGGATCTCGTCGTAACTCATGCCCAGGGTGTTTCGGTTGGTGCGTCCATCGCTCAGGCTGTGGCAGTACTCGCAGGCCCAGGCCCCAATCAGGTCTGGAGGCTTCATGCCCGTTCCGCAAATCCCCGCCAGGCGGTAATGGGCCAACACAACGGTTTCGGCGTCGCCTGGGCAACCTGGCAGGCGGACCTGGCAATCTCGCCCGCGCGCGGCCCTAGCCAGCTTGGTCTGGCGAGTCATGGGGCAACCCTCTGGACGGTACGCAAATCAATCACTTGGTACGTGTCAGGCCACATCCCGGAGCCGTATCGAGCAGCCATGTTGCGGTCAGCGAAAAGCGCCATGGCGTGGTCTGGGGTGTCGCCTAGGTCGAACTTGAACGAGCAACAAAAGACCGCGTATGGGTACAGGTGAGGGTCGGGTGTTGCCAGGAGGCGATCAACCACGGGAACCTCCCGCGAGCTGGGCTCGTAGCTCGGCAATCGCACCCCGCCCCACCTCCGGAGTGATTCGGCCGTCCACCTTGGCGGGCAGTGCCTTGGGCATTGCCTGAAGCGGCAATCCATCGAGCAGGCGGCGAATGGTGATCGTGTAGTTCCGGTCGAACAGCTTGAGGCTCAGCGCCGCATCGAGTTTGTTCAGGCTTTCAAAGCCGCACTCTTTGGCTGTATGCCATACCGCGTCATGCGACCACCTGCCCTGCCCCGCCATGCCTGGATGGGCATTGCGCACGGCCTCACGGTGGGCGGCTACCAGTGACGGCAGGCCCAGCATTTCGGGCGTCGGCTTGCACCACTCGATGAACTGCCCAGGGCTTGGGATGAAGTCGGAAACCTGCTTGCGTGCCTTGAACATGCCGAACTCAATCTGCCCCTGTGTGCGGATGCCTTCGTCGAGGAATGCCTGCATCCACTGGACCTTGGCGGCGCGGTAGGTCTCCTTGTCCGGCCATGCCTGCCGCCAGGCCGAACGAATCAGGCGCAGCTCGGTGAATAGGTCGTTGATAGCGACCGCCATCTGGCGCCGGCCTTCGTCCTGGGGCGCCTGGATCTCATCTTTCGGGATGAACTCACCGGCTGCGGGGTTGGCCCAAAGGCCCTGGGTAACGGCGGATACTTGCTTCATCACGATTGCACCCCGTTCTGCCAGTCGGTGTCGTCGTCATCGAAGTCCGATGCCGGTGCCGGCTTCTGACGTATCGGCGTGACGTTGGTGGCGGCAGCGCGGGCCTTATCGTTGTTCACCCACTTGACCAGCATGCTCACCCACTCAGCCTGAGTGTTGACCTGGTGCTGTGGCTCGTAGTGTCCTGTGAATGCGACCCGCACTTCCTCGGTGAACAGGTCAAGCGACAGGCCACGATGAAAGGCGTAGGTTTTCAAGAGCTTTTCGTCCGGCTCCCAGTCGAGGGTCATCTCGCTGGGCATGCGAGGGTCGACCGGCTCAGGCGCAGAGAGAGGGTTTTGATCTTCTCTTCTCTTCTCTTCTCTAGCTAACGCATTAGTAACGCTGTCAGCGTTACTTTTACCGCTACTCGCCTTGTGATTAGCGGCCCGCTTTGCACCAAGAGACCTATTTTTAGCCGTCTTGCCGTTGTGTCGGTCAAAGTGCGGGAGGCTGATCACACCATCGACCTCGATCATCCAACCAACTGATTTCATGTGTTCGCAGAAACCAGTAACGCCAACGAGACGATCCAGTAACTTTTTACTAACGCTCGGAGCGTTACCTTTTTCGGTTTGCTGATCGAACCAGCCCCACACGCGCATCAGTTTGCCGATGACAGCATCCAGATCGATATCGGCCAGATCGGCAATCTGGCAAACCTCGGGCTTATCCAGGGTGGTGAGTTCGAATTTTATCCAGTCGCCGGCCATTACAAAGCCTCCTGAAGGACTGTTGCAAGATGGGTGATGCCTTTGCGGGTGACCATGACCTGCTCGACTACCTTGAGATCTTCCTCGGCGCCGTTGCCTACCTTGACCAGCTTGTGCTCGAGCAGACCCGCGGTGAGGCGGGGTTGGTACGCAGACCAGGCCGAGAACGCGGCGCGGCGGTATATCCAGCGGTTGTCGCTGAGCCACTTGAAGAGTTTGAGAGGGCCTATGCCGAGTTGCTTGGCAGCCGTGGTGATGCAGATCGAGCCGTGGGTACCGGACAGGCGCTCCAGGGCTTGAACCTTGGGCGCCTGCTGCTGGATGACCAGGTGCAGAGAGGCGTTCTGCTTGGCCTGATCGGCGGCGAGCTGGAGAGCTTCGGCGAAGTTGGTAGGCAGCGACATGGAGTGTCGCGACACCTTTTCTAGATCCTGCAATCGTGTCACGACACGATGACGAAGAGGGATGCTGTAGCCGGTCAACAAGGTCTCGGTCAGAACGCGATCTAAACGAACCTCCGAGGTGCGGCCGCGCTCGTCCGTATATCGAACTGCCTGGCTCAGATCTGAGCCAACCTTTTCGAGCGACTCAAGCATCACATTCACATCCCTAAGGACGTTCTTGTGCTGTTTGCCGGTGAGCTCAGCAATCTCCCGGCTCGACATGTTGACGGTATTGCTTGGAGCAACAATCGTGTTCATAATGGCCCCACAGTGTTTTACAGTTGTTGAAAGGACCGCCCTGCCAGGCGGTTTTTTTATGCCTGCGATTCAGGCGACTTTTATTGATACCTTCAGCTGCGCCAGCGCCTCTTCGGCGTGAGCGATCTCTTTCAAGATCCGGGCGCGCTCTACCTGGTTAACGCGACCATCAACCATCGCGGCATGGGTCTCGACGGTTACTTCGGCGAACTCCAGAGTTGCACGACCTAGCGCCTCATGAATGCCGAGAGCTGCTGGCTGGTCCTTTTTAAAGACCGAGTAACCGAACTCGCCAGCCAGTGCGGCCAGTGGGCGCATGTCTTGCGTGTGCAGGAGCAGTGCATACAGGTGCTTCACGTTGAACCAGGCGCCGTCGTAGTTCGCATTGGCGCGCTGAAGCAGGCTCACGGGCGGCATATTCATCAGCGTGGCCAGTTGCTTGGTGTTGGCTTCATCAACCACGGTGTCGCAGGCCTTCAGAAAATCGTGCATCCGTAAAACCTCAATCTTGTTTATGTGGCTGCGCGCCATCACGCATTGCAAAATGTTTCTCGCAGGCAGGTGCTCACGCCGCGCCGCGAAGCACCTTGTGAGCAAGGTCGATGAGGTCAGGCCGTAAACCAGCGATGGTGATCTCGCCGTCCGATGCGTCTTGAAGGCGCTCGGCGAGCTCGGCAGATGCTTTCCGATGACCGCCTGCAAGCTGCCAAAGGTGTCCGACGGTGGTCTTCGCAGCTTCAGCAACTAGCTGACGCCGGTCGGCTGTTGCGCTGGCAAGCCAATCGCGCAAGTGGTCATTCATAGGGATTCTCCTGAAACGTAGGAGAAATTTAGCTTAGGGCTAATATCAGAGCAAGGAATATTTAGCCGTGGGCACATTTAGCATTGAGCTAAAGAGTGGCATTCTTGCTAGCATGGATATCTATGCGATTCGCAAGCGCCAATTGATCAAGTTGATCGGCGATCAAAAAAAAGGCGCCTGCGCCGAGCGCTGGGGGATGGCGCCTGCGCACTTGAGCCAAATCCTTTCGGAAAAGACTGCCAAGAATTTGGGCGATGACGTTGCTCGCCGGATTGAGCTGGTTGAGAAGTTGCCAAGAGGGTGGTTTGACTCTCTACCGGCCGACGAGGAGTTGGAAAGCCCTGATCCGAAAGACATCACTACCGCGCCAGCCACCGAATCAAGTTCGTCCGCTGCTGACCAAGTAAAGCGAATGCTTGGAAAGGTGAAGGGTCTTTCAATTGAAGCGCGAGATCGAATTGTCGCCGCTGCCGAAGAGCCAGACGATGGTCTCCCCCATCCCCTCTCGGGGAACCTAGCAAGCCTACGCCCAACCAATGACGAGATCGTCATTCCTCAGTACGACATTCGAGCTGCTATGGGCCATGGCCAGGTACCGCCTGACTATACGGAGGTTGTCCGCAATCTGGTGGTGCGCGAAGAAATCTTGCGCGAGAAAGGCATCACCTATACGTCGAAGACATCTCTAGGGATGATCAACGGATGGGGTCAGAGCATGGAAGGCACTATTAATGACAAGGATTTGGTCATTGTTGATAAGGGCGTAAGGGATTTCATCGGAGAAGGGATCTACGTTTTGACCTGGCATCACGAGCTTTATATCAAGCGAATGATGCGCCTCGACGAGGAACATTACCGGCTGATTTCTGATAATCCACACTATGAAAACCAGACAGCCAGGATCGATGATGTAACCATTCATGCGAAGGTGCTGCTGATCTGGAACGCCAGAAAAGCCTGACAGTTCGAAGCATGTCAAAGCCCGCTACTTCAGCGGGCTTTTTTGTGCCCGTCAGAAAGGCGCTGGCTCTTCCACCACATCGAATTCTTCGTGAGCCTCTGCGCGCGGGTCTTCATCCGCTGGAGCTTCCCATCGGAGCGTAACTGAATCGTCGTCGTTGAAGGTCATCTCGATAGTATCCACATCGGCGAGCACACCCATAACCTCCTCCCATTCCCTGTCTCCATCGGTGTCGAGCCGATGGATCGTCGCCCACTTCCGATCCTGGGCAGTTGGGTGATTGATCATGTTCGAAATTCTAAGTGTCAGGCGCTCAACGCCAGACATTGGCTTTGGCTCTTGCGGTTTTTTCTTCTGCGGGCTTGCCATCAGCTACTCCTTTATTACTGTATGCATATACAGCTTTCTAGAATATTAGCTTGATGCTAATGCCCGCGTAAAGACCGACGGCGAATTACCTTTCACAACTTCCTCACGCCACGGAATCTCACCCAGAGCTAAATTATTTAGCTCTGGGCTATTGACTGATCTTTAGCCTGTAGCTAAATTTAGCTCAACGCCAGCGAACAGGGCGTCAGAGAAAACTAGCTCACCGCTCTTTAACAGTCAGCGCAACAAACAACAGACCGCATTGCCTCTACCGGCGACCGGCGAGCAGACAGGCCCGAAAGCCTGCCAACGACAGGAACAACCTGGACGGCTGCCCGATGGTGAAACGCCAGAACCGTGTATGCCCAGTAGGCACGAATGATCCGGCAAGCAATGCGCCCCGCCCCTTCCGGCGGTAATAGGAGGGAAAGCATCACTTCTGCACCTTGGCGACAGGGTGCAGCGGGATGTAATCCAACCAAGAGGAATCACCATGTTAGGCAAATTGTTCGGCAAGAAATCCGGCCAGGCCCGTGCGGCAGTAGCAAAGCTGGCAAACCGCGATCTGATGGAAGCGGTGGTCTACGGCTCGATCTACGTTGCCGCAGCCGATGGCGATCTGGAGGACAGCGAGCTGTCCAAGGTCGAAACCATCCTCAGTAACAACCCGGCGCTTCAAGGCTTCGGTGCAGAGCTGTCCAACACCATCGACCGCGCCAAGACCGACTTCAAGTCGGGCGCTCGTATCCTGCGCCAGAACGCGGAGAAAGAACTTGGCGACCTGGCTCACTCCCCGGCTGAGGCGCTCACCGTTCTCAACGTCATGCTGACCGTGGCCGAGGCTGACGGCGAGATCGAACCTGCCGAAATGACTGCGTTAGAACGCAGCGCCAAGCTGTTGGGCCTGAACCTGAAAGACCACCTGTAACCATGCTGGGCAGGCTCAGCAACAAGGCCCGCTCCCTAGCAGCCTACGGGCTCGCCGGCGGGGTGGTGTTCATCGACTCGGCGAGCCGCATCCTCTCAATGGTCGGCGACCTGGTACTGGTCGCTCTGCTGCTGGTGGTGCTGATGGCCGGCAAACAGAAACCGTAGGCATCACTTCTGCCCATTCAGTGAGTGGGCAGCGGGATGACAACCACTTGGAAACTAATTGCATGGCCAAGTCATTCAAACAAATGATCAAGGACGGCGATCTGCGACGTGCCGATGCGATGAAGGCGCGCTTGGAAGATCTCCATGAGGAACCTGGTTTCAACCTTCGAGCTGAAGGCGAGGATCTGGAAGAGAGCATTGATGCACTGGCCGAATTCATCTTTGTCGGCGGCCAGATTCCGGCACTGGAAGTTCGACCCCGCGCAGAAGGTGGGATGTGGGTGGTCGACGGTCACCGTCGACGCCGCGCTTTCCTAAAGCTCGATCAGGCGGGACGGCTGCCACGAATTCCGAGCAAGGATGATCCGGCACGGCTGGAAGCCTGGATTCCAATTGTTGCCTTCGAAGGTAACGACGCAGAACGCGTTGCCAGGGTCATCACCAGTCAGGAAGGGAAGAAGCTCTCCCCTCTTGAGCTAGCCGACGGTTACAAGCGTCTCACAGCGTTTGGTTGGGCGCCGGATCAGATTGCGAAGAAAATCGGGAAGACTCGCCAGCATGTTGAACAGGTGATGACCCTGGGCAACGCCAATACAGACGTTCAGCAATTAGTTGCGTCTGGCCAAGTTTCCGCGACAACCGCAGTACAGATCGTGCGTCAGCACGGGGAAGAAGCTGGAAAGGTTCTCGGTGGCGAGCTACAGAAAGCCAGAGCCACAGGTAAATCAAAGGTAACCGCTGGATCAATGCGGGGCCCGACAGTCCCACGTCAAAAGCTGGAGGCGATCAGGGTGGTGGCCAAAGCACTGATGGACGCCCTGCCCGTCGGCTGCCTGGAAGCTTCAGCCCCCACCGTCACCCTGCCAACCAAGCTGGTTGAAAGGCTGCATGCCGCCATCAGAGCTGTCGATCACACCGCAATTTGATTGCACTACCAAACAACCAGCGCCACGTCAGCCTGACGTTAACTGCCCGAGCACCTGGTACTCCCCAGCACCAGGCCGCATCGGAGTGTGATCTGTTTGCCCTGCAATGGGTGGGCCCAGCAATGGGAAGCCGGAGCGGAGGAATATGGGAGGCGCAAGCCAGTAAGTCGGGCAGCCCAGACCGAACGATAGATCACACCCCGATGCGGACGACCAATACCGCTTTGCGGCCACCTGCATCAAAACCAAACCGGAGAATCACATGCTCCTACTGTTCCTGATCGGCGCAGCACTCTGCCATGCGCGGCCAGAACCGCAATCTGAAAGCGGCCTGCCAACCGATCCTTTGCACGCTCACAGCGAGCGCTGGCGATGTAGCGGCGGGGTCGAGGCGTTCTGGCGCTGACGGTCCCGCCAAAAATCCAAACCACTGCATCGGTGAAAGGCCCGAACGTCCAACGGGCCTTTCTTTTGCGCGCCTTTATCCGTCAGCACCCTCCCCTGGGCCCACCGGCACCCGCCAGGCGTTCCGGGTGCTGACGAATACACGCAACCCACACCGAGGATCAGACATGCATCCATCATTTCAAGAACGCATCGACGAACTCGGTGTGCTGCTGCAACAAACCAACGCCGCGCGTGCAGCGTTCTTCGGTCGCACTGATCGACCGATGCCGCAAAAACCGGTGCGCTATCAGGTAACAGGCGAAAGCGTCGGCATGTTCCAGATCGTCGACCTCACCACTGGCAAGACTCGCGCCTTCCGCGAGGACTATAAAGCCGCTCACGACCTCGCAATGCAGTTCGAAGCAGCGGCCAAGCGTGCCTCGCTGATCGCCCAAGAGAACGACGTCAAGTTCGCTGACACCCCATGAGACGCATCAACAAGATCACCGCCGCGCGGCGCCGGCCTACATGGCTGGCAATCCCGGCAAGTGGAATCGAAGAGGAAGACTATGGCCGAGGAAGATCAACAGCCGACGGCGGAAGCCTTAAAGCAGCGCCGCAAGCGCGAGAAGGAAGCATTGAGAAACGCTGCATTGGGCGTCGAGAAATTTACGATTGAGGTCGCCGGAGTGTTCAAGACCGACCTCAAGCGGCTGATGATGCAACACGGCCTCAACAACCAGCAAGAGGTGCACCAGACCCTGCTGCGCAACGTGATCGCCGCCGACTTCGAAACGCAGGCCTGGATGCTTAGGAGTGTCACGACACCTTATGAGCCAAGTAAAAAGGTGTCGCAAGAATTTTATGAGAAAAGCATAGCTGAGATTGCCGCCGACCCGGGTGACTCGATCATCAGCCCTTCGCCGTGAAGCCAAGAACTCTGCGAAGAACGGCGACCAACAGACTATATTCGATCATATCCTGGTTGCGGTCGAACAAAAGCTCTCCATCTTCAGAATAGACAGAGCCATTCGTCGACACTAAGAAACTTCCAATTTCGCTCTCATTGTCGATCAAGACATCCCGCACGGTTATCGCGGCACGAAGATAGACACTTTGGTTACTGATAAGAAGGCTTGATCTGATGTTGAATTTCCGTCCAATCACTCTTCCTGACACTCGAGATTCTTCACGCTCTAATTCGAACGAAACCTCCCCGCCGAATTCTTTTGGCGAAAAGTTTATCCACGTCTCCACGAATTCAAGGTAGCGGTCAGTTGCTTGCTTATAGCTGTGCGCAGTCCTTGAAATCAGGGTTTTGAACTCATCCGTGTCATATTCAAAATCCGATTTTTTCATATTCAAACTCCCTCTCTCATTCTGGCCCCATGCCGGTCACCCGTATTACCCCAACTCAAACTAAATTGCCACCACCGGTCACGGAGGGCGGCGCCTGACTGGAGATAATCCATGAGCAACTACATGTACAAGACCACAGCCCCCGCCGTGGTTGACGCGGTAATCGCCTGGGATGCCAAGCGTGCAGCCTGGAATACACAGCGCGCCAAGCTGGGCCAGGTGTTCGGCGGCGAGACTTCACCAATGCGTTCAGGCAGCCGCAGCTACGTTGGTGGCGTGAAGCTCAGTGCAAGCCGTGATCTGGATGTGCACTGGTGCCGCCCTGACCAGTATGGCTACCGCGCGCTCCGCTCCAGCGCCAAGCCAGCCAAAGGCACCTCGAAAGAAGATCGCGCCGCGCAGGTCGTCGAGCATGAACGCTTGAGCGCGCTGTGGAAGGAGCATTGCCCCGAAAGCATCGACATGGATGAGGCATGGCAGGCTATTGGCCTGACCCCATGTGCGCTGTGGATGTGCGGCGGAGTGTTCTTCGAACTGGATGGAGTCGTGTATCTGAACCTCGGCCTCAGGCTTGAAAATGGAAACGAGAACATCGAGTGCGCCGCCGAGATCCTCGGCAGCGAGTTTGAAGCAGCTCGTCAGCAGGTTTTGGGCCAGCGCAACGCGGCCTAATATCTGTCAGCCATTGCCGCGCTCATACCAAGTTGATGCTTTCTCAAGAGCCAACTTTTCTGCGTGTTCGATACTTTCGAAAGGTCCATGGATCGTCCCGATAACTTTGTCGCCGTCGTCATTCACGGTCACATAGATCGAAACTGGGATGGGGTCATTGTCTTCGCCCCAGGTTGGCTGGGCCATCACCTGCTTTCCTTTTCCTCTGCCGTTTTCGATTGTGAGGATGTTGGTCCATGGGCGATCCACTAGCGGTTTCATAACTTCTCCTTGATCCGGCTCCATGCCGGTCACCCGTAATACCCCATATCAAGGAATCACGCCAGCCGGCGAGGCAGGCGCACGCTTGGATATAAACCCGCTAGTACACCCTGCCGACAGGCCCCTTGCTCTCATTGATGGCCTCTGCAAGTTTCTCCAGGGCAGCCCTGCGCTCCCCGAATATTTCTTCCAAAAGGAATTCGGTCATCTCCAGCGCATGAAGCGCAGTTCCGGGCTGTATCTCAGCACTTGGATGGCTACCATGATTTCCTAACCAGCGGATCGCGCTAAAGAGAGCCCTCACAGATTTCTGGTCCTCAGGCAAATGCTGGATTCGCTTGCCAAAAGAGATGAATGACTCACCATCTTTCTCTGGAATCCCCAGGTAGGTCAAAATACTTTCTGCGGCTATTCGAATTTGGTTACAGCATGAAGATGGGCTTGAAAAGTATAGACTGCTTGCCACATTTAACGCTGCTGCAACTTCCTTATGCGTCTTGGCCGGGTAATCAATTAATCTCAGCGGTGGCTGAAAGTAAGCGGGCCTGAATTCATAGAATAAGCGCAACGCTTGAAACGAGAGGCAGAGAGCCAGCCACCGGTAGAATCCAGGCTCTCACACCGAAGGATTCAAGCGCAGATGACTACGCATTACCGGCAGCTGACTC